>NZ_JBHVST010000006.1:0-235774 GCF_042885015.1 Streptomyces sp. NPDC058086
CCTCCGGCGAGGGGCGCCCCCAGTGACGTACGAGAACGACCCCGTACGGAAGACCCGTACGGAAACGAACCGTCAGCCCATGAACTTCTTGAACTCGTCCGGCAGCTCGAAGTCCTCGGCCTGCTGCCCGGCCGGCAGACCGAAGGCGCCGCCCGGCTGAGCACCGGCCTCGCGGCGCGCCGCGGCCTCTTCCTCCTGCTGCTTGCGCTTCATCGGGTTGCCGGAGCGCTGCTTGCCCTTGGCCACCTTCTGCTTCTTCTTGGCGCGGCCGGGGCCGCCACCCATGCCCGGCATCCCGGGCATCCCGGGCATGCCGCCACCCTGGGCCATGCGGGACATCATCTTGCGGGCCTCGAAGAAGCGCTCGACCAGGTTCTTGACCGCGCTGACCTCGACACCCGAGCCCTTGGCGATACGGGCGCGGCGCGAGCCGTTGATGATCGTCGGCTCCTGGCGCTCACCCGGCGTCATCGACTTGATGATGGCGGCCGTGCGGTCGACGTCGCGCTCGTCGAGGTTGTTGATCTGGTCCTTGATCTGGCCCATGCCCGGAAGCATGCCGAGCAGCTTGCTGATGCTGCCCATCTTCCTGACCTGCTCCATCTGGGCCAGGAAGTCGTCCAGGGTGAAGTCCTGGCCCTTCTTGGACGCCAGCTTGGAGGCCATCTTCTCGGCCTCTTCTTGGCTGAACGTCTTCTCCGCCTGCTCGATCAGGGTGAGCAGGTCACCCATGTCGAGGATGCGGGAGGCCATCCGGTCCGGGTGGAAGGCGTCGAAGTCGTCGAGCTTCTCGCCGTTCGACGCGAACATGATCGGCTTGCCGGTGACCGAGGCGATGGAGAGCGCGGCACCACCGCGGGCGTCACCGTCGAGCTTCGACAGGACGACACCGTCGAAGCCGACGCCGTCACGGAAGGCCTCGGCGGTGTTGACCGCGTCCTGACCGATCATCGCGTCGACGACGAAGAGGATCTCGTCGGGGCTGACGGCGTCGCGGATGTCCGCGGCCTGCTGCATCATCTCCTGGTCGATGCCGAGACGGCCGGCGGTGTCCACGATCACGATGTCGTGGACCTTGGTCTTCGCGAACTCCATGGAGTCCTTGGCGACCTTGACCGGGTCGCCGACGCCGTTGCCCGGCTCGGGGGCGTAGACGGCCACACCGGCGCGCTCGGCGACGACGCTGAGCTGGCCCACGGCGTTCGGGCGCTGGAGGTCGGCGGCGACCAGCAGCGGGGAGTGGCCCTGGTCCTTGAGCCACTTGCCGAGCTTTCCGGCGAGCGTGGTCTTACCGGCACCCTGAAGACCCGCGAGCATGATCACGGTGGGCGGGTTCTTGGCGAACCGCAGGCGACGGGTCTCGCCGCCGAGGATCGTCACGAGCTCGTCGTTCACGATCTTCAGGACCTGCTGGGCCGGGTTCAGCGCCTTGGAGACCTCGGAGCCGAGGGCACGCTCCTTGACGTTCTTGATGAAGGTCCGCACGACCGGCAGGGCCACATCGGCTTCGAGGAGCGCGATGCGGATCTCGCGGGCCGTGGCGTCGATGTCCGCCTCGGAGAGCCGGCCTTTCCCGCGGAGGTTTTTGAAAGTCGCGCTCAGGCGGTCTGAGAGGGTATCGAACACGGTGGCGTCGGTCCTCGGAGTCGGGGGCGGTTTGGGTTGCCCTCCAGGGTATCTGCCCGAAAAGGGTTGGTGGCCCCTGCCCGGTGTGAATACCCGACAGTGACCGCACTCGATGGACGGAGAGAAGACCGCGAGGTCACTCCCGCGGCATCTGCCACGAGGTCATCCCCGCAGCATCTCCTCCAGCCCACGCGCCACCGAGACCGCCTCCTCCGCCGGCAGGGGCGCACCCTTGGGGCCGGTCACGTAGAAGGCGTCCACGGCGTTGGCGCCGAGGGTGGAGACATGCATGCTGCGCACCCATACGCTCGCGTCCTCCAGCGCCCGGCCGATGCGGTGCAGCAGACCGGGAGCGTCGTGGGCGCGCACCTCGATGACCGTCGCGTGGCGGGAGGCGGCGGAGGCGACCGTCACCCGGGGCGGTGGCGCGATCGTGCCCCGGCGGCGCGGATAGGCGGCGTCGCGCTCGGCGAGCCGGGCCGCGATGTCCAGGGAGCCGTCCAGGGCTCGCACGAGGTCGGCGCGCAGCCGGGCGGCCTGCGGCAGGGAGCCGTACTCGGCGGCGACCCGCCAGTTGAGCAGCAGTACCGAGCCCTCGACGCCGTCGGGCAGGTCCAGGGCGCGCAGCTCGGCCGTGCGCACCGTCAGGCGGTGCATCGCGAGGACACCGGCGACCGCGGGGAGCACTCCGGGCTGGTCGGGTACGGCGATGAGCAGTTCCACGCCCAGGGGCTCGGGATCGCCGGTGGGCTCCTCCTCGGTGGGCGGTTCGGTCTGCGCGCGCAGTGCCAGCACAGGGCCGCGGGTACGGAACGCCTCGATGGCGAGCCGCTCCTGCTCGGCGGTGGGCGCGGCGGCCTCCGGCTCCTCGGGAGCGTCTCCGGCGAGCACGGCGGCGACCCGTTTGACCAGGTCGGCGACGAGCGATCCGCGCCAGGAGGACCAGGCCGCGGGCCCGGTGGCCAGCGCGTCCGCCTCGGTGAGGGCGTGCAGCAGTTCGAGGGTGCCCTGCGAACCGACGGCCTCGGCGACCGACCGGACGGTCGCCGGGTCCTCCAGGTCGCGTCGGGTCGCGGTGTCGATGAGCAGCAGATGGTGGCGTACGAGGGTGGCGAGCACCGCCACGTCGGCGCGGTCGAAGCCGATGCGGGCGGCCACGTCCCGGGCGATGATCTCGCCGGCGACGGAGTGGTCGCCGGGCCAGCCCTTGCCGATGTCGTGCAGCAGGGCGGAGACGAGCAGGAGGTCGGGGCGGCCCACGCGGCGAGCCAGTTCGGAGGCGCGGACGGCCGTCTCGATGAGATGGCGGTCGACGGTCCAGATGTGTACGGCGTTGCGCTGCGGGCGGCAGCGCACCCGCTCCCAGTCGGGCAGGAGCCGGGTGATCAGGCCCTCGGCCTCCAGTGCCTCCCAGACCTCGATGGTCGGACGGCCCGAGCCGAGCAGCGTGACGAGTTGCTCCCGGGCCTCGGCGGGCCAGGGTGTGGGCAGTGGACGCGCGACGGCGGCCATGCGCCGTACGGCGTGCAGGGAGAGCGGGAGCCCGGCCTGCGCGGCGGCGGCCGCGGCACGCAGCGGGAGTACGGGGTCGCGCTCGGGGCGCGCGGCGCGGGCGAGTACCACCTCGCCGTCCATCTCGACCACACCCTCGGCGAGCGGTGAGCGCTCCACGGCGGGCTTGGCACCGCCGCCGAGCATGGCGCGCAGCCGTGGCCGCACTGCGCGCGATTTGAGCACGCGCCCCACCTCTCGCCAGGTGACGTCACTGGCGTACGACACGACGCGCGCGGCCTCGTACACCTGGCGCAGGAGGGTGTCGGCGTCCAGGAGCCCGAGTTCGGCGGCGACCTGGTCCTGCTCCTGGAGCGCGAGGCGGTCGGTGGCACGGCCGGTGGTCAGGTGGAGGGCGTCACGGACGTCCAGGAGCCTGCGACGGGCGTCCGCGAGGCCCTCACGGGGCGCGTCCGCGAGCCAGGAGGCGGCGACGGCACGCAGGGCGGTGGCGTCACGCAGGCCGCCGCGAGCCTCCTTCAGGTCCGGTTCCAGGAGGTACTGCAGCTCGCCCTGGCGCTCTGCGCGCTCGGCGCACAGCTCCTGGAGTTCGGGGAGACGTTTCGGCGCCTGGTTGCGCCAGTCGGCGAGGACGGCCGTACGCAATCCGGCGGTGAGGCCGAGGTCGCCCGCGATGTGGCGGGCGTCCAGCAGGCCGAGCTGCACCTTGAGGTCCCCGCCCGCGGTCTTGCGTGCCTCCCCGGGCGTACGCACCGAGTGGTCGAGGGCCAGTCCGAGGTCCCAGATGGGGTACCAGATGCGGTCGGCCAGCGCGGCGACCGTGCCGGAGTCGGCGCCGTCGTGCAGGAGCAGCAGGTCGAGATCGCTGCGTGGCGAGAGTTCTCCGCGGCCGTAGCCGCCGACGGCGACGAGTGAGACGCCGCGCAGACCCTCGGCGCCGGCGCTGAACAGGCCGGTCAGCCATTCGTCCGTGAGTTCGGCGAGGGCAGCACGGCGCGGCGGCCCGGACTGCGCCCCCTCCTGGAGGAGGCGCAGCCGGGCCGCCGCGTAGCCGCTGGGTCCCGAGTCCTCTGCTTCCGTACGCATCTCCGTACTCGTCACCCAGTGGCTCCTGTTCTGATCTTCTGTTTAGAGCGCGTCCGGGCCGCGCTCGCCGGTCCGGACCCGGACGGCCGTCTCGACCGGGATGGACCACACCTTGCCGTCACCGATCTTGCCGGTGCGGGCCGCCTTCACGACGACGTCGATCAGCTGTTCGGCGTCATCGTCCTCGGCCAGCACCTCGATGCGGATCTTGGGGACCAGGTCGACGGTGTACTCGGCACCACGGTAGACCTCGGTGTGTCCCCGCTGCCGACCGTAGCCGCTGGCCTCCGTGACCGTGAGACCGTGCACCCCGAAGGCCTGCAGGGCCTCCTTGATCTCGTCGAGCCGGTGGGGCTTCACGACGGCGGTGATGAGCTTCATGCGTCCACCTTCTTGCTCTCCGTACCCGCGAGGGCGGAAACCGAGCCGCCGACGATGCCGCCGCCCGCTCCACTGAAGTCGTATGCGGTCTCGGCGTGCTCGGCCTGGTCGATGCCGGCGATCTCCTCGTCCTCGGTGACCCGCATGCCCATCGTCTTGTCGATGATGAAGGCGAGGATCGCGGAGACGACCAGGGAGTAGCCGAGGACGGCGAAGACACCGGCGCACTGCTTCCAGAACTGGGTGAGACCGCCGCCGTAGAAGAGGCCCTCGACGGTGGACTGGCCCTTGCCGCTGGCGAAGAAGCCGATCAGCAGGGAGCCGATGACACCGCCGACGAGGTGCACGCCGACCACGTCGAGGGAGTCGTCGTAGCCGAACCTGTACTTGAGGCCGACGGCCATGGCGCACACGACACCGGCGATGGCACCGACGGCGATCGCGCCGAGCGGGGAGACCGCGCCACCGGACGGGGTGATGGCGACCAGACCGGCGACCGCGCCGGAGGCGGCGCCGAGCGTGGTGAACGCGCCGTGGCGGATCTTCTCGTAGATGAGCCAGGCCAGCATGGCGGCCGCGGTGGCGATCTGCGTGTTGACGAACATCAGCGCGCCGACGCCGTCGTCGTTGCCGAGCCACGAACCGGCGTTGAATCCGAACCAGCCGAACCACAGCAGACCGGAGCCGAGCATCACCAGCGGGAGGCTGTGCGGACGCATCGGGTCCTTCTTGAAGCCGACGCGCTTGCCGATGACCAGGATCACGCCGAGCGCCGCGGCACCCGCGTTGATGTGGACCGCCGTACCACCGGCGAAGTCGATCACGCCGAGGTCGAACGCCCAGCCGCCGGTGCCCCAGACCCAGTGGGCGACCGGGAAGTAGACGACCGTGGCCCACAGCGCGATGAACAGTGACCACGCCGTGAACTTCACCCGGTCCGCCAGCGCACCGCTTATCAGCGCGGGCGTGATGATGGCGAACATCAGCTGGAAGACCATGAAGACGAAGATCGGGATGGTGTAGCCCGGCCACAGCTCCGTCAGGCCGATGTTGCTGAGGCCGACCCAGTCCGAGGTCCAGCCGATGAACGAACCCTTGTCCGTGCCGAAGGCGAGGGAGAAGCCGTACAGCACCCACAGGATCGTGATGATCCCCATGCTGATGAAGCTCATCATCAGCATGTTCAGGGTGCTCTTGACACGGACCATGCCTCCGTAGAAGAAGGCGAGGCCGGGGGTCATGATCAGCACCAGGGCGGAAGCGATGAGCATGAACCCGGTGTTGGCGGCCGAGAGCTTGGGAGCTTCTGCGGCTAGCGTGATGGCTGGTGCCATCGGCGTCTCCTCGTCGTTGGTACGGCCCCGTGCGGGCGAAGCCTGAGCGGTCATGAGGGGTGGGCCGGTTATGCGCCATGAGATTGACGCAGCGCGGTTTCCGTCGACGCCCCTCGATGTTTCGCCGCAGTGACGAAGGCACCTCGTGTGTTACGCCTCCATGAACTGACTGATACCGGGCGGAGCGATCGTTATCGTGGCGCAACCTTCCCAGAAGGCAAACAAACCGGCCACGGCTGGTCGTCCGATGACCTGGCATGGGGGAGCCGAGTCGGGCGGTTCGGGACGACCGGCCGTGGCCGGGGTACTGGGATCGGACCGCTTCCGCGGCCCGCGCTCAGACCGCTTCCGCGGTCTCGGGAAGGTCGACGGCGAGCTGCTCGGTGAGGTCCACGACCTCGGCGAGGTCACCGAAGTCGCGGACGGCCGTGTCGACCGTCTTTCGGATACGAGTGTTGACGCGCTCGGAGCGCACCTTCTTGGCGATCGCCATCGCGTCCTTGGCCAATACCGCACTCTGCTCGGGCTCGCGCCGCAACAGGTGCACGGTGGCCAAGCCGATGAGATTGAGTGCGTACGAACGCTGGTGCTCGCCGTCCTTGGCGAAGAGGTCGACGGCCTGCTGCATCAGCGGCTCGGCGAGCGAGGCGTACGTGGGGCTGCGGCCCGCGACGTAGGCCAGGTCGCGGTAGGAGTGCGAGTTCTCGCCGTGCAGCTCGGCCAGCGAGAAGAAGCGGATCCAGTCGGGGTCCGGGTCGTCCCACTCGTGAACGTCCTCGAAGCTGTCCTCGGCCATCCGGACGGCCCGCTTGCACTTTCCGGGCTGGCCCATGTTCGCGTAGGCGCGGGCCTCCATCGCATACAGCATGGACTGGGTGCGCGGGCTCGCGCAGTCACGGCTCCCGTACTGGGCCAGATGGATGAGTTCGAGCGCGTCGTCGGGCCGGCCGAGGTGGATCATCTGGCGGCTCATGCTGGAGAGGATGTACGAGCCCAGCGGCTTGTCGCCCCCCTCTTTGGCGGCGTGCAGGGCGAGCACGAAGTACTTCTGCGCGGTGGGCTGCAGCCCCACGTCGTAGCTCATCCAGCCCGCCAGCTCGGCCAGCTCGGCGGCGACCTTGAACAGGCGTTTGCTGGTCGCCCCGGGCTGCGGCTCCTGGAGCAGGTCGGTCACCTCGTGCAGCTGGCCGACGACCGCCTTGCGGCGCAGACCGCCGCCGCACTGGGCGTCCCACTGGCGGAACATCACCGTGGTGGACTCCAGGAGGTCCAGCTCAGGCTGGGAGAGCCGGCCGGGGCGGCGCGCGGCGGCCGGGGACTCCGGCTCCTCCTGGGGCGCGGCGGGCGAGGGCACCAGCCAGCGCTGCATGGGCTCGATGAGGGCGGGGCCCGCGGCGAGGGCCAGCGAGCTGCCGAGGAAGCCGCGCCGCGCCAGCATCAGGTCACTGCGCGAGTACTCGCTGATCAGCGCCACGGTCTGCGGGCCAGTCCAGGGCAGGTCGACACCCGACACGGACGGTGACTGGTGAGCGGCGCGCAGGCCGAGGTCCTCGACGGCGACCACACAGCCGAACCGCTCGGAGAACAGCTCGGACAGGATCCGCGGAATCGGCTCGCGCGGATTCTCGCCGTCCAGCCAGCGGCGCACCCGGGAGGTGTCCGTGGAGATGTGATTGGCCCCCAGCTGGCGGGCCCTTCGGTTCACTTGCCGCGCCAGCTCGCCCTTCGACCAGCCACTGCGCACGAACCACGAGCCCAATAGCTCATTCGGGCGCTTGTCAGCGTTCGTACCGCTTCCGCCGTTGCCGCCCACTGGAACGCCCCCATCCCTGAGACCACTTGTACGCTGCGTGCGCCAAGCCCTATCAGAATGCCGGTAAATACGGCCGCGCGTCCGGCAGTTCTCACCCTTCGAACGGGAAGCCGAGTTGCCTCCGGCATACCCACGAGTGCATACGTCCCCAGGACTCGTGCACTCAAAGTAATCCTACGATCACGCGTCCAGCCATGGCGATCCCGGAAACGCCACCATTCGCCACCCCTTCGAATGAACTCCTGATCGCCTGTACGCGATTCACTTGACATAGGACAGCCAGAAGTGGCGCTGCGATGCATTCGGGGGCGCACGCCGCCGGGTGCACCACCCGGGACGCTTCCGGGCGCCGCCGGGATCGCGTCGCCAATCACGTGACATCCGGGGACGGGAACACACTGAGTAATGTTTCGCGTTCATGGCGTAACCGTCGGTGCGTCGGACCCGTTGGAGGGGGCATGGGCTTCACGATCGGCAGCAGTCGGGGGATGCGCGAAAGCCGGCCCGGCACCCGTCGCCGCGGCCGCTCGTCGGAGTGCACCGCGGTGGCCGAGTTCACCGGGCTGTGGGGCTGGGACGTGATCCCCGGCGCCCGGGCCGCCGCGGGCGCGTGCTCCTGTGGCAAGACCGGCTGCCCCGCGCCGGGGGCGCATCCGCTGGACTTCGCACCGATGCTCGAAGCGGGCGCCACGCTCGACGAGGTCTCCGAGACCTGGGGCGAGTTCCCAGGTGCCGCGGTGATGCTCCCGGTCGGCCGCGCGTTCGACGTCATCGAGGTCGCCGAGGCCGCCGGTCGCCGCGCGCTCGTCCGTCTGGAGCGGATGGGACTGCCCACCGGGCCGGTCACCGCGACCCCGGACGGCCGCGCCCACTTCCTCGTCGCCCCCGGCGCCGCGGCCGAGCTCCCCGAGCTGCTCTACCGGATGGGCTGGGACGACGCCTCCCTCGACCTGCACGGCCTCGGCCCCGGTACGTACGTCACCGCCCCGCCCTCCGACCGCGCCGGCCTCGGTCCGGTCCGCTGGCTGCGCTCCCCCGCCCTGGACTCGGCGACGAAGCCGCCGCAGGCACGGTTGCTGCTGGGGACGCTGGCGTACGTGGCGCACCGGTCGCGCGCGTAGCGACAACGCCGTACACAGCAAAGCGTCCGCCCCCGAACTGCACCTCGGGGGCGGACGCATCCTGAACCACCTACCAACTTCGGGAGGTGGGGATCACTCTCCGATAAGGGCGTCAACGAACGCCTCCGGCTCGAACGGCGCCAGATCGTCCGCACCCTCGCCCAGACCCACCAGCTTGACCGGCACTCCCAGATCGCGCTGGACCGCGATCACGATGCCGCCCTTCGCGGTGCCGTCGAGCTTGGTCAGCACGATGCCGGTGATGTCGACGACCTCGGCGAAGACGCGGGCCTGCACCAGACCGTTCTGGCCGGTCGTGGCGTCGAGGACGAGGAGCACCTCGTCGAGCGGGGCGTGCTTCTCGACGACACGCTTGACCTTGCCGAGCTCGTCCATGAGCCCGGTCTTGGTGTGAAGTCGTCCGGCGGTGTCGATGAGGACGACGTCGGCGCCCTCCTCGATGCCCTCCTTGACCGCGTCGAAGGCGATCGAGGCGGGGTCGCCGCCCTCCGGGCCCCGCACGGTACGGGCGCCTACACGCTCACCCCAGGTCTGCAGCTGGTCGGCGGCGGCGGCACGGAAGGTGTCGGCGGCGCCGAGCACCACGTTCTTGCCGTCGGCGACGAGAACGCGGGCGAGCTTGCCGGTGGTGGTGGTCTTCCCGGTGCCGTTGACACCGACGACCATCACGATGCCCGGGGTGTCGAGGTTCGAGTCGGTCTTGACCGTCCGGTCGAACTCGGGGACGAGGAGTTGCAGCAGTTCCTCGCGCAGCAGGGTGCGCAGCTCGTCGGGCGTCCGCGTACCGAGCACCTTCACGCGCTCGCGCAGCCGCTCGACCAGCTCCTGGGTGGGCTGCACGCCGACGTCGGCGGTCAGCAGCGTGTCCTCGATCTCCTCCCAGGTGTCCTCGTCGAGGTGCTCGCGCGAGAGGAGCGTGAGCAGCCCCTTGCCGAGCGCGTTCTGCGAGCGGGAGAGGCGGGCACGCAGCCGCACCAGACGCCCGGCGGTCGGCTCCGGGATCTCGATCGCGGGGACTTCGACAACGGGTGCGGGTTCCTCGACGACGACCGGCGCGGCCGAGCCGTCCGGGAGATCCACCTCCTCTATCGTCCGGCGCTCTTCGTCGTGCGGGATCTCGGCCTCGTCGCCGATGTGCGGCTCGGCCGGAGGGGCGGTGATGTCGGGCGTGGTGGGGGGCGCCGGGGGCAGCTGCTTCTTGCGGCGACTGCCGATGACAAGCCCGCCGAGTGCGCCGATCACGACCACGGCGATGACTACAGCAAGGATGACGGTTTCCATAACAAGCCCAGTATGGCGTGACCACCCGCTCGACCGTTCGTTGTCCGCGCAGGGCTGCATGTCCTACGGGTCGGGCCGGCCCGCCGCCCGGCCTCGCGTCGGCCGGGAAGCCCCTCAGGGGTGGAGTCACAACGCGTCCGGTGTGCGAAAGGACGCGTCGGGTGCGCGCGGCGTACCCAGGGCGTGTCACGGCCCATACCGTGGACCGTGACACGCCCTCGCCGCCAACATCGACGTGTCGCTGACCATGGGTGCGGCGCCGGCCGTATCCTTCGGACTCAATTTCTGGCAGGCCCTGGCCGTCGGCCTCGCGGCGCCGGTCGTGTCGTACGGCCTGGTGGGTCTGGTCGGCATCGCGGGCAAGCGGGGCGGCGCTCCCGGCATGACCCCGTCCCGCGCGGTCTTCGGCCGACGCGGAAACCTCCTGCCGGGTTCGCCGATCTGGATCGCCCGCTGGGGCTGGGAGACGATCAAAGCGGTGACGGACTCCTACACCCTGCTCACCGTCCTGAACGTGCTCTTCGGCATCAGGAGCAACACGTTCCTGATCGTCGCGACGCTGCTGGCCTTCGTGGTCACGACGTTCGCGATCTCGGGCCCCGGCATCAGCGCCGTCCGGACGTGCAGCACATGGGCGACATGCCTCTTCGGCGGCTTCTCCGTGCTCGTCCTCGGCCATCCGGTCGAACGACACGGACTGGGGCAGGGTCTTCGGGCAGCCCGTCGGCCCGACATCCATGATGATCACGGGGGTCGGACCGATCGCGGCGGGCGGCATCAGCTGGGCGCCGTCGGCGCCGGACTTCACGCGCTGTCTGCCGCGGACGGCCTCGTCGGCGGCGATCGCGCAATTCGCTGGGCGGCGCCGGCATCGTCGTACGCCCTCTGATCCTGATGGGCGCGATCTGATCCTGATGGGCGCGATGATGGCGGTCTCGACGCCGGACCTGGCCTCGGCCGCCGACCCGGTCTCCTTCCTCGGCACGATCCCGCCGCTGTGGATCGCGGTGCCCTACCTGCTCATCGCCCTGGTCGGCATGCTGCTGATCAACGCGATGTCGATGTACTCGGCGGGCTTCACCGCGCAGACCCTCGGCATCAAGGTGTCGCGGCACCGGGCCGTCGCGGTCAACGCCGTGATCTCACTGGTCCTCGGCGGTGTCCTGCTGCTGGTGGCGACCTCCTTCATGGGCTCGTTTCATCGCGTTCCTGTCGCTGCTCGCGGTCGCTTTCTCGGCCTGGGTCGGCGTCTTCGGCGCCGACATGCTGCGCCGCGAGGAGTACGACGCCGGGGCCCTGCTCGACACCACGCGCACCAGCGCCTACTGGTGCCCCGTCGGCTTCGGCCCGGCCGCGGTCGCCGCGTGGGCGCTCGGGCTCGGCTCGGGCCTGCTGTTCAGCACCTCCGACCGGTTCACGGGTCCGTGGGCGTCGAACAACCCCGTCGGCGAGTACGGCCTCGGCTGGGTGGCGACCGTCGCCGTCTCCTTCCTGATGTACGTGGTGCTGCCGAAGCCCGCGGTGGCGCCCGCGGCGCAGCCCGCGAAAGGGTCCGCGACTATGGCCGTCTGACGTACCGTCAGCTACCGTCCCCCTCCACACCGAAGGGGGGCTTCCATGCCCGTAACCGTCGTGCGCTTCAACCTCGTCGACCCCGCCGCCACCCCCGCGTCGCTGAGTGCCCGCTACAAGGCGGCCATCGAGATGGCCGCCTACGCCGACGACCGCGGCATCACCACCGTGCAGACCGAGGAACACCACGGCGTCGCCAACAACTGGCTGCCCTCGCCGTTCGCGTTCGCGGGCGCGGTCTTCGGAGCGACCCGGCACCTCGCGGTCACCGTCTCCGCCATCATCGGCCCGCTGCACGATCCGCTGCGCCTCGCCGAGGACATCGCCGTGCTCGACCTGCTCAGCGGCGGCCGCCTCGTCACCGTCGCGGGCATCGGCTACCGGCCCGAGGAGTACACCCTCTTCGACGTCGACTGGAAGCGGCGCGGGGCGCTCCAGGACGAGCTCCTGGAGACGGTGCTGAAGGCGTGGACCGGCAAGGAGTTCACCTACCGGGACCGTACGGTACGGGTGACACCGCGCCCGTTCTCCGATCCGCATCCGCTACTGCTGGTCGGCGGCTCGTCCAGGGCCGCGGCCCGGCGCGCCGCCCGGCTCGGGCTCCCCTTCTTCCCCAGCGCGCACCTCCCCGAGCTGGAGGCGTACTACAAGGAGCGGCTCGTCGAGTACGGCACCGAGGGCTGGACCATGATGCCCGCCGCCGAGACCCCTCTGCTGCACATCGCCGAGGACCCGGACCGGGCGTGGGCCGAGTACGGCGGGCACTTCCTGCACGAGGCACGGACGTACGCCTCCTGGCAGTCCGGTGACATCCGCTCGGCGGTGAAGTCGGCTGCCACGACGGTGGAGGAACTGCGCGCGGAGGGCGTGTACCGGATCCTGACTCCCGACCAGTGCGTCGCACAGGGTCTCGACAACCACGTGCTGCACCCGCTGTCCGGCGGGATGCCGATCGACGAGGGCTGGCGCAGCCTGCACTTGTTCTGCGAAGACGTACTGCCCCGGCTCGGGGATTGAGCCGGGGCAGTACGTCTTACGGGTACGAGGAGAGGGGCAGCGGGGACTTGGCCCTTCTCCTCGAGTCTCGGGGCCTCTTCAGGAGGCTCAGCCCATCTCCTCCAGCGTCTTGCCCTTGGTCTCCTTGACGTACTTGAGCACGAAGGGGATGGAGAGCGCGGCGAAGATCGTGTAGATCACGTAGGTCGCGGAGAGGTTCCAGTCGGCCAGCGACGGGAAGCTCGCGGTGATGGCCCAGTTGGCGATCCACTGCGCGGAGGCGGCGACGCCAAGGGCGGCGGCGCGGATCCGGTTCGGGAACATCTCGCCGAGGAAGACCCAGACCACGACACCCCAGGACAGGGCGAAGAAGAGGACGAAGACATGCGCGGCGATGAGGGCGACCCAGCCCTGTGTCGCCGGCAGCTTGCCGTCGACGAGGTCGTACGAGAAGGCCCAGGCCTCGAGTCCGAGACCGATGACCATACCGACGGAACCGATGAGGGCCAGCGGCTTACGGCCGATCCGGTCCACGAAGATCATCGCGATCACGGTGCCGATGATGTTGATGATCGACGTCGTGAACGAGTAGAAGAACGACTCCGAGGGGTCGACGCCTACCGACTGCCACAGCGTGGAGGAGTAGTAGAACGCGACGTTGATGCCGACGAACTGCTGGAAGACCGAGAGGCCGATGCCGACCCAGACGATCGGCTTGAAGAAGAAGCTGCCGCCGAGCAGGTCCTTGAAGGTCGACTTGTGCTCGCTCTTCATGGCGTGCTCGATCTCGGCGACGCGGGCCTTCAGGTCGATCTTGTCACCCTCGACCTCCTTGAGCACCTCACGGGCGCGGTCTTCCTTGCCCACGGAGATCAGGAAGCGCGGCGACTCGGGGATCGCGAAGGAGAGCAGACCGTAGAGGACGGCCGGGATGACCATGACGCCGAGCATGACCTGCCAGGCCTCGATGCCCATCAGCTTGCCGCGCTGGTCGCCGCCGGCGGCGTTCAGGATGCCCCAGTTGACCAGCTGCGAGATGGCGATGCCGACGACGATCGCGGCCTGCTGGAAGGAGCCCAGGCGTCCGCGGTACGCGGCCGGGGAGACTTCGGCGATGTAGGCGGGGCCGATGACGGAGGCCATACCGATGGCGAATCCGCCGATGATGCGCCAGAAGGCGAGGTCCCACAGCGCGAACGGCAGCGCGGAACCGACGGCGCTGACCGTGAAGAGGACGGCGGAGATCTGCATGCATCGGATGCGGCCGATGCGGTCGGCTATGCGGCCCGCGGTCGCGGCGCCGATGGCGCAGCCGATCAGCGCGATGGCGATGACCTGGGCCAGGGTTGCCGAGCCGATGTCGTAGCGGCTTCGGATGGCCTCGACGGCACCGTTGATCACGGCGCTGTCGTAACCGAACAGGAAGCCGCCCATTGCGGCCGCCGCCGCGATGAAGATGACATGCCCGAGATGTTCGGGGTGAGCCGTCCTGGCTCCTGATCGGGGTACCTGCGCGGTGCTGGTCACGTGTAACTCCTCGGGCCACCCGGCCTCGCTGCCGGGGGTGTGGGGGCAAGCCCTTCGGTGGTGGTACCAGTGGCGCACAGCTCCACGCCTGCCACCACCTGAAGGTAAAAGCAACGTTGCAGAGACTATGCCTTCAAGTTTCGAAGTCAACAGTTCGCTAGCTGTGAATTTTTTGCACCCAAGCGGTCATCGTGCATTCACTACTTGAACTCAACTAGAAGCCCAGGTCATGACCGGTGTGCACTACACGCATCTAGCGCAGCCGCTGACTGATGACCTTCGACACACCGTCGCCCTGCATGGAGACGCCGTACAGCGCGTCGGCGACCTCCATCGTCCGCTTCTGGTGCGTGATCACGATCAGCTGCGAGGCCTCCTGCAGCTCCTGCATGATCCGGATCAGCCGCTGCAGGTTGGTGTCGTCGAGCGCCGCCTCCACCTCGTCCATCACATAGAACGGACTGGGCCGCGCCTTGAAGATCGACACAAGGAGTGCGACGGCGGTGAGAGACCTCTCCCCACCGGACAGCAGGGACAGCCGCTTCACCTTCTTGCCGGGGGGCCGCGCCTCGACGTCCACCCCCGTGGTGAGCATGTTGTCCGGGTCGGTCAGGATCAGCCGCCCGTCCCCTCCCGGGAACAGCCTGCTGAAGACACCCTCGAACTCACGTGCAGTGTCCCGGTACGCCTCGGTGAAGACCTGTTCGACACGCTCGTCGACCTCCTTCACCACCTGCAGCAGATCGGCCCGCGTCTTCTTGAGGTCCTCCAGCTGCTCGCTGAGGAACTTGTGACGCTCCTCCAACGCGGCGAACTCCTCCAACGCCAGCGGATTGACCTTCCCCAGCTGTGCGTAGGCCCGCTCGGCCGACTTGAGCCGTCGCTCCTGCTCAGCGCGGTGGAAGGGCCGGGGCTGGTTGCGCGGGTGCTCCGGATCCTCGGGCAGTTCCTCGCCCTCGGCGGGGAGCGAGGGCGGCACGAGCTGGTCAGGACCGTAGTCCGCGACAAGCCCCGCCGGTTCGACACCGAGCTCCTCCAGCGCCTTCGTCTCCAGCTGCTCTATCCGCAGCCGCTTCTCGGCACCGAGTACCTCGCCGCGGTGAACCGAATCCGTGAGTTTGTCGAGCTCCGCCTTGAGATCGCGGCCTTCGTTGCGCGCGGCGACGAGATCCTGCTCGCGGCGGGCCTTGGCCGTGTCGGCGGCGGTGCGCTCCTCCTCCGCCCTGCGCAGCGACACTTCGACGTGCGCGAGGAGTTGCCGCGCTCCGGAGGCGACGGCCTCGGCGACCGTCGCCTCGTGCCGCAGCCGCGCCCGCCGCTGCTCCGCACGCGCGCGTGCCTCACGTTCCGCCCGGGCGGCCCGGTCGAGCCCGTCGGCCCGTCCCGCGAGCCCCTTCACGCGCTCCTCGTGCGTGCGCACCTGGAGGCGGGCCTCCATCTCGGTCTGCCGCGCGTTCGCGCCGTCCGCGGCGAGCCGATCCCGTACGGCCGTGTCGGGCTCCTCCTCGACGGGCATCTCCTCGGCCACGGCGAGCCGCTCGGCCAGCTCCTCTGCCTCCTCCACGGCCCGGTCGAGCGCCTCCTGCGCCCGCGCCGCGGCGGCGGTGCTCCGCTCGGCCTCCCCGGCCGCGCCGCGCGCCTGCCCGGCCAGCCGCCCCAACTGCTGCGCCACGGACGACTTCTCACGCTCGGCGGCCCGCCGCCGCTCCCCCAGCTCCTCGACGAGCGCGGCCCGCTCCTTGCGCTCTTCTGCGGCCCGGTGCTGCGACGCGCCGAGTTCCTCGCACCGCACGGCGAGCTCCTCGAGCTCGGCGGCCGCCTCGTCGACGGACGCCTGCACTTCGAGAAGGCTGGGCGCCCCGGCGGACCCGCCGTGCGCGAAGTGTGCTCCGAGCAGGTCCCCCTCCGCGGTGACCGCGGTCACCTCCGGCCGTGCGTAGACCAGGTCCTCTGCGTCCTCGAGGGTGCCGACGACGACGATCCCGCGCAGCAGCCGCCGTACGGCGGGCATGAGCTCGGCGGGACCACGGACGAGGTCGGCGGCGCACGGCGGCCCGGTGGGGGCCGTCTGCGGGGCTACGTCACCGGGGGTGGCGTTCGGAGTCAGGGCCCCGGAGGCGGCCCGTGCGGTTGTGTCGCCCAGAGAGGCCCCGGAGGGTCCCGCGCCGCCGGATGCGTCACGCCCGTCGGGGTGACCGCCGACAGGCACCGCACCGGAAGCGTTGTCACCCGCCGTCCGGTGCTGCCCGGTGCCGTCGATGCCCTTGGTCTCGTGTACCCCCGCTTCCTCCGGAGCCCCGGCCAGCAGCAGGGCCGCGCGGCCCGCGTCCTGCTTGCGCAGCAGACGGATGGCTTCGGCGGCCGAGGCGGGGGTGGTGACCGCGATGGCGTCCGCCGCGGCGCCGAAGGCGGCGGCGAGCGCGACCTCGTGGCCGGGGGTGACGGACAGCAGCTCGGCGGCGGGGCCGAGGAGCCCCGTGAGGCGGTCCCTGGCCCCCAGGAGCGCCCCCGTGCCGTCCTTGCGGCGCAGACCGAGGGCGAGGGCCTCGTGGCGGGCCTGCGTGGCGGCGCGCCTGCGTTCGGCCGCCGTGGCCGCCTCACGGGCGGCGCTCAACGCGGCCTCCGCCTCGGACAGCGCCCGCTTGGCCGCCTCGTGCCGCTCCGTCAGTTCCGCGTCGCCCGCGTCCAGGCCGTCGACCTCGGCCTTCAGCTGCTCGTACTCCTCCTGCGCGGCGAACGCCCGCTCCTGGGCCTCGTCACGGGCGACGGCGAGCCGGTCGATCTCGGCCTGGGCGGAGGCGGCCCGCGAACGGGCGGCGTTGACCTGGCCGTTGAGGCGGGCCAGACCCTCACGGCGGTCGGCGATGGCGCGGGCCACATCCTTGAGGCGGCGCTCCTCGACGGCGAGCTCGCGCTCCAGTTCCGCCCGGTGCGCGACCGTGTCCTCCAGGGCGTGCTCGGCCGCCTCCAGGGCCGCTTCGAGCTCGGCCTCCTGCTCACGGATCCGCGCCGCCTCGCGCTCCATGTCCTCGGGGTCGCGCCCGCGCCGCTCCTCGGCGGGCGCCGAAGTGGCGCTCTTCACCCGCGCGTCGGCCAGCGAGATCGTGCCGCGCACCCGCTCGGCGAGCTGCGAGAGCTCGTACCAGGTCTGCTGGGCGCGCTGGAGCCGGGGCGTGAGCTGCCGGACCTCGTCCTCCAGGAGGGCCTCCCGCTGGAGCGCCTTCTTCAGTTCCGCCTCGGCGGTTTCCTTGCGTTGCTTGAGCGCGGCCTCGTCGGCGATCTCGGACCGGAGTGCCTGCCGCAGTCGTACGAGATCGTCGGCGAGGAGGCGCAGACGGGCGTCGCGCAGGTCGGCCTGGATGACGGCGGCGCGACGGGCGACGGCGGCCTGCCGGCCCAGCGGCTTGAGCTGGCGGCGCAGTTCGTCGGTGAGGTCCTGGACGCGGGCCAGGTTCGCCTGCATCGCGTCCAGTTTCCGCAGCGCCTTCTCCTTGCGCTTGCGGTGCTTGAGGACGCCCGCCGCCTCCTCGATGAACGCGCGCCGGCCCATCGGGTCTGCGTGCAGGACGGAGTCGAGCTGGCCCTGACCGACGATGACGTGCATCTCGCGGCCGATGCCGGAGTCGGACAGCAGTTCCTGGATGTCGAGGAGACGGCAGGTGTCACCGTTGATCTGGTACTCGCTGCCGCCGTTGCGGAACATGATCCGCGTGATGGTGACCTCGGCGTACTCGATGGGCAGCGCCCCGTCGGAGTTGTCGATGGTCAGGGACACCTCGGCCCGGCCGAGCGGCGGCCGCCCGGTGGTGCCGGCGAAGATGACGTCCTCCATCTTGCCGCCGCGCAGCGACTTGGCCCCCTGCTCACCCATGACCCAGCTCAGGGCGTCCACGACATTGGACTTGCCCGAACCATTGGGGCCCACGACGCAGGTGATGCCCGGCTCGAACCGCAGCGTGGTCGCCGAGGCGAACGACTTGAACCCGCGCAGGGTCAGGGCCTTGAGGTGCACGCCGCCGGACTCTACCTTTCAGGCCGGTCTCACTCCATGAACCCACGGTTTCACCCATGAACGTGCAGGGCACACCAGACGTTAAAGAGTGGGAGGGCACGCGGGGGAAAGAAGAAGGGACGCCGAAGAGGCGTCCCTTGCAATTCTGACAGCTGACAACTTAGCGGTTGACACGGGCAGCCCAACCACTGCTGTCGTAGTGCGGTGCAGTGGTCAGGTGAGCGCAGGCTCCGCCTGGGGTACGTCGATGCTCTCGAGAAGCGAGTCGTGAGAAGCGGCAGCCGCGAGCGCGTCGTTCTCGGCCTGAATCCGTACGAGCTCGGATTCGAGGTCCTGTACACGCTGCTGGAGCCGTCGCATCTCGGCGATGAGTCGCGGGTCGGAACCGCCGACGTAACCGAGAAGCGCCTTTGCCATGATGGATGGTCCTCCACACTGAGTGACCGACCGAAGCGGTGTGGGTCGTGAGGGAATCGCACCCGCGATGCTTGACACTTACTAAATTTTTGCTGCGGTTCCACATGCCAAACAGCTAAGGTGCGCGGGGCTTTCAGCGTCTCACCAAAAAGTTTGACGGTCAACACGATCACGCCCCGTATCGGCGGGCAACCCACTGTCGCGCGGCCCTTCGGACGGCTGCGCTGCGACTCCTGGCGGGGCCCGGGGGCGTGGAGATCATCCTTCTCTGCGGAGCCTGCCACGCCGAGCCGTTCTTGGCAACCACCAGGTCATTTCTGCTTCTGGCAGGTGCCGGTGGCATGCCATACCGCTTCCGCCAGGTGCGTTGCGCACGTCGCCGTCACCGGATCGCGAAGCCGTCGTAGATCCCCCGGGGCGTGTCCCAGATCTCAGTGACTCCGTCCACACGCCCGGGTGTGTCGTCCCCCTGGAGCCAGTCGAGCAGACCCTGGCATCCGGCCCGGGTTCCTTCCGCGACAACCTGGACCCTTCCGTCGTCCAAATTGAGAGCAAAGCCACTCAGGCCGCCGATCTCCAGCGCCTTGGCCCGCGTGAACCAGCGGAAACCCACACCTTGGACACGCCCGCGCACCCAGACGACCATCCGTACAACCTCGTTCATGGGTGCACGCTAACCGGGCAAAGTCTCTCGCAGCACTTCCTCCCCTGCCGCCATGCGGTACCGTCCCGACCCAATGAGTCTCATATGAAACTCACTCTTTCGGGTGAGGGACGCTGACCAAGAACGAGGAAGGCCAGGAGATGGGACGCCACGGACGCTCCGCCGCCGGTCGCGCCGCCACAGGCCGCACCACCGGGGTCACGGAGAACCACGGACCCCTTACGGAAGGTTACGGCCCGGAGAACCTGTACGGCTACGCCGCCGTCGCCGACCTCCCGCCGACCGCCGCTGCCCGCTCGCACCGCAAGCGGAAGACCGCGACGCCGGTACGCACGGGTCTGCTCGGCGTCTCCGCGGCCGTGGCACTGGGCACCGTGGCCGTCGCCTCCGGCGTGCTGCCCGGCACCGAGAACTACTCGCTCGGTGGTGGCAGCAACAACTCCGACAGCGTGCAGGCCGTGGGGTCCCCGTCCAGCCAGGAGACCCAGCAGGGCGGTACGTCGGGCAGCGCGAGCGCGGACGGCCGCGAGGGCACGTCGACGAGCCGTGACGCCGACCGCTCCGCGTCGCCCTCGGCATCCGCATCGGCCGCCCCTTCGACCTCGCCGGCCGCGCCGACGACGGCGCCCTCCCCTGAGCCCACCACGACCAAGCCGGGCAAGTCCGCCAACGGGAACAAGCCCGCGACTCCGCCCGGGCAGGCCTCGAAGACCAAGGCGCCCAAGACCACCGCCCCGGTCGACGTCTCCGCCCAAACGGCGGCCGAGACCGAGGTCCTCAAGCTGGTCAACGACGAGCGGGCCAAGGTCGGCTGCAGTCCGGTGGCGGCGAACAGCGCCCTGTCCGACCTCGCCCAGGCCTTCAGCGAGGACATGGCCACGCGCGACTTCTTCGACCACACCGACCCGAGCGGGCTCAGCCCCTGGGACCGGGCGGCCAAGGCCGGGATAACCAGCCTCGGCGGCGAGAACATAGCCCGCGGCCAGGCCGACGCCGCCGCCGTCATGGACGCCTGGATGAACAGCCCCGGCCACCGCGCCAACATCCTGAACTGCGACTTCAAGACCCTGGGCGTGGGTGTGCACCTCGGCACCGGCGGCCCCTGGTGGACGCAGGACTTCGGCTACTGAGATAGCCGCAGGTCAGCGCCCTATTCACTGCCCTGGGCCGTCTCGGGGCCGTCATCCGCAGGTTCACCGTCTCTGAAGACGCGATCGACGGCGGCCCGGGTACGGGTCCCGCTCGACGGCATCAGGTGCGTGTACGTACGCAGCGTGAAGCCGGGATCATGGTGTCCCAGGTACTCGCTGAGCGCCTTGATGCTCTCCCCCGCTTCAAGAAGGACCGAGGCGTAGAAGTGCCTCAGGGCGTGCATGCCGTTATCGCGTCCGGTCTCGACATCCACGGCTCGAAGGGCTGGCCGCCAGACGCGGTCATTGAAGCGATTGCGATCCAGCGCCAGGCCCATGGAGCCGGTGAAGAGCAGCGCTGCCGTGGCCGGCGGGCCGTCGAGGGTCTTCCACGGCAAGGTGATCTCGGTTGCCGGGAAGTTCTTCAGGTGCCCGGCCAGTGCGAAGGCGACGGATTCAGGCAGGGGGACATCACGCTCCTTGCCGCCCTTCGGCGGGGCGAACACCGCCCGGTGGCGTTGGAGCAGCTTGACTTGCCGCACGACGTGCACCACCCCGCCGAGGAAGTCCACGTCTTCCACGGCCAGGCCGAATACCTCTCCCACCGGCCCGCATCGCGGGCCAGCGCGGGCGCCGGGGCTCGGGGGTCCGCGCCTCAGCCTTCGGCAGGCGCGGACCCCCGGCCCCGCCCCGCGCCACCTCATAGTTGCCACGGGTTGATCCCGCTTCACACCCCGACCCCGCCAAGGGCCGATACACCAGACCAAGCCTGATTCCCCATCCAGCCCCACACGCCAGGCCCCACCTAGGCAGGCACTGCCCCAGGGCCATCACGCAGGATCCGCACGAACCCGACAAGACGCTTTGTGATCAAAAAGCAGGTACGCCACGGCTGGGAGCTCCCGAACGGCACCGGCCACGGGGTAGTGGGCTTAGTGGGGGCTGGGGTGATCGACTCCACGACTTTAGCCAGCCACTTTGGGGGGAGCCTCGAAGATCATGGCCCCAACGTCGTGCTTTAACGGGCAGGTCCACAGACTGCCCGACTCGCCGGAAGCTTACGGGGCCATGATCACTCCCCCCAAAGCAGCTCCCGGCCAAAGTCGCTCCATCGATCACGTGGGCACGTGCAGGCCCGGGACACATCACGATCTCCATCAGGAGCGTGATGTGTCCCGGGCCGTCTCCGGGCCGTCGAAGGTCGCTCACCGGTGACCAACGATGACAACCATCGACAGCTCAGCAGCCGGTCACAGCGTCGATCGAATAGACAGCCGCAGGTCGCAGATCCGCTCCGTCACTTCCAGCGGTTCTGTTCCCTGGCGTCAGCATCAGGATCCACCAGGTCCATGCCGTCGGCTCGGCAACTGCATGAGTCGATCTTCTACGCTGCCCACGTGCGCTACTTGGCAGAAGCTTTCGCCCTTGGAGCCCTGAGACGTGGCCAGTCGGTGGAGCAGTTCCTCGGCCCGACCGGATCACCTGAACGGCCCGGTATCCGCTATGTCGAGGTCAGGGCGACGACATCGAGATACGAAGTCCTCCTCCACACCGTCGAGGACGTCGGTCACGAGACCTTCATGGACCTCGTCGAGTTTCCACCTCTCGACCCTGACAACGATGAAGAGGAGTTCGGCCGCCTGGTGTCCATCACCGATGACCCGCTGGCCGCGCTGACGGCGGCCGAAGAACTCACCGGGGCGGTCCGCAGCCGATGGGTCAACACCACCATGGTCCAAGACGAGTACAGCGACTTCGTAGAAGCCGGACGCCCAGCACGCCACTCACCCGACGGGCACCCCTGGCCCGAACCATCAGCCAATCGCTGACCTGCGATCTACTTCGTTCACGGAACTGCGGACAGAACAACCAAACTGGTGCTCCAGGCCGGAAAGAAAAGCCGCTCCTGTCAAGATCGCGCGCGGCTGCTGACACCAGCGGTTGACACCAACAAGCGTGAACAGCAGCGGTCGACGCCGGACCTCAGTGGACGATCGGCCGAGGCGCAGGCCCGGTTGGTCGGCGTCGACGCTCCCCGGTGGTCGACCTGATAAGGATGAGGCCAGATCTCAAAGCCTTGACCTCGTACGGGCGCCGTCCTCACTGTGGGACGGCACCCATCACCTTGACAGGGTCATCGAGACCCCGCCCACCGACCTCACGTGATTTCAGTCCACGAGCCAGTGGTCTGGTCTTTGGGAATCCAGAGCAGTGGTTGTCCCGTACGGCAGCGCTCGTCCGCTCCCTCTTCCCAAGGGAACCGCCCGGCCTTGTCGGGCCAGAACAGCTGCGTGATTGGCAGTGGCGGGGTCTGGTAGAAGTCGATTCCTGCGCCGAAGAAGTCGTGGTACCAGCTGGGATGCACGGGCCGGACGGCCACGTCGTAGCCGTTGAGGACGTCTCCCCGGCGCTGGTCGGGCTCGAGTGGGTTGCCGTCCCGTATTGCTGCCCCAGCGGCGTTCGCCACGCGCATCGCGGTCTGCGACGGCAGGCCGAACACGCTTACCTCGGGACTGCGCAGTGTGTGCCAGAGACCGATGGAGTAGCCCCAATCGCCGGGCGCATCGTCGCCGGCCACGCCCATGACATGCCAGCCGAAGTCCGCCACGCTCTTGGCTATGCGGCTGTCGCGTTCCTCCGACACGGGGCCGCCCCATTCCGTTGGGGCGCAGAGGAGGCAGAAGCAAGGGGCGTCGTCCATCCGAGGAGAGTAGACCTGCTCGCACACGAGCCGTCTCTTGGGTTGGCGTACAGCAACGAAGTACCGCAACCTCAACGGCCGCCCCCGACCGTTAGCGTCTGTCCCGGGCCGTGAAGCGACCGGAATGACTGTCGCTGACCGATCCACATAGAGCTACGGATCAGAAGTTCCCCGTGCCACACCCGTGCCAGATCCGGAGGGGAACCCCGGGGAACGGCAGTGGCCGGCGGGTGAGTGCCCCTCGATCGACCCACCTGGACAGTTCGCAGGCCAGAGCGGCACTCGCCTCACCTCGCTCCTTAAAGCGGCGGCCCGCGGGGCCCTCTCTACGCCTGTCGAAGAAACTCCAGGTCAGAGCGCTTCTTTCGACGGCGTGACCTTCTCGCCGGACTTACGTACTACAGGCGGCACTCCAACGAAGGTTCACCTATAGGTTGATGTAGATCCGGCGCTCTCCGGAAGCCTGGCGCTCACGGCATGACCCGAAAGACGGGGCCTGCGAGCCAGGACCGACTCACCGGGCGGCCGGCTCCGGGGCCGAGACGGCGGGGCTGCGGGAATCGGCGAGACGGGTCTTCAGAGTCTGGGCGCCGAGGGCGAGGCAGACCCCGAGCAGCAGGACGTAGAACACGCCGATCTTGCGCAGGTCGTCGAGGAAGTACCACACCGACGTCAGCCCCGTGAACCAGAACGCCATCAGTGCGAACCCGCCCGTGCGCTCGTCTCGGTAGCCGGCGGTCAGGCACGCCCCGGCGACGAGCCCCAGCAGCAGGGCGATGACGACGTACCGCGTCTCCCAGCCCATATTGGCGCGGGAGAACTCCGACCACACCGCCACGGCCTCCGCCACCGGAGCCCAGGCCACGGCACACGCCAGGCGGGCCGACCACAGCAGCAGTACACACCCCGCGAGGCCGCTGAGCAGCGCGACCAGAGGGAAGTGCTCAGTGGCGATCATCTCGGACCGCGACACCACCACCGCGAGGGTGCTTCCGAGGAGTGCGACCATCCCCTCCGGCGTGGGCTGGAACACCACCCCGCCCAGGGACCTGATCCCATCCGATCTCCTCGCAGCCCGGTCGTGTCGCGGAGCCTCCGCCGGCTCGGGCCGGTCCGCCTGAGCACGGGGATCCATGGCGGTCGGGGTCGGCATCGCGGGCGCCGTGGGTATCTGCGCGTACTCCGCGACTCGATCCAGTTCCGCCTTCATCTCCGCCGCGTCAGCGAACCGGTCCTCCCGGCGCTTGTGCAGCGCCCGCAGCACGACCGCGTCCACGCCTGGCGGCAGTCCCGGGCGCAGCCGCGACGGTGGTACAGGTTCCTGCGCCAGGTGCTGGTGCATCACCGAGAACGGCGACTCCCCGGTGTACGGAGGGCGGCCGGTCAGCAACTCGTACAGCAGGCAGCCCACCGCGTACAGGTCCGTCCGGTGGTCCGTGTCGCGGCCTTCGATCTGCTCCGGCGCCAGATAGGCGGGCGTACCGACTGCCACGCCCGTCCCGGTCAATCGGGTCGCCATCTCGCTGAGCGCCTTCGCGATACCGAAGTCGAGGACTTTGGCTATCCCGGCCCGGGTGAACATGACGTTCGCCGGCTTGATGTCCCGGTGCACTATGCCGTGGCCGTGGCTGTGCCGCAGGGCCTCAAGCACCTGCCCCGCCGCGTCGACCGCCTGCTCGGTCGGCAGCGGTCCGTCTCCCAGTACCTGGGCGAGGGTCCGACCCTCGACGTACTCCATGACCAGATACGGCACGGCGAAGCCGTCCACCGCGTCCTCGCCCACGTCGTACACGGTCGCTACGCCGGGATGGTTGAGCGCGGCGGCCGCGTGTGCCTCGCGCTGGAACCGGGCGAGGAACTGCGGCTGCCGCACCAGCTCGGCGGAGAGCGTCTTGACCGCGACGGTACGGCGCAGGCGGTGGTCAACGGCCCGGTGCACCGTGCCCATCCCACCCTGGCCAAGCTGCTCCACCAGCTCGTACCGCTGCCCCAGCGTCCTGTGCTCCACCGCGTTCCCCCAACGGGCCGTCCACGTCCTCTGCGTGTCGACGCCGGCAGTCCGCGGTTCGCAGATCGCGTTCGACACATGGAAGGAGACGCTGAACGCCGGGTACCGTTCCCATCGGATGACGTGATCAGAGCCTCATACGCAGGCGACCACGAGGCACAGGCCTCTTACAGCGCATCTTTCGATGGTGTGATCGGCGTGCCAGACTTACGGCATGGGGGCAAAACAGACCACGGGAAGTTGATCCACTCACCGTTGGACAGCACCCCGCCCGCCTCGGACGACCGACTGACCTGCCGAGCAGATCCCAGACCGTCCAGCCCGTAGTTCGCATCGAGGGGCACGCACCACAGCACCCCCGCTCGGGCCGTCTCTGGGCCGTACGGGGGTGCTCGACAACAACCAACGCTGACAACCGTCGACAGCTAAGTCGCAGGTCGCGGCGTTGGTCGATTACATGACCGCAGGTCACAGACCCGGCTCGTCACTTCTTCGGCTACTAGCCGACGGGCCGCCCCTCACGACAAGACGAAGCCGCGCCCCTCGCTGAACGATGGGGCGCGGCTTTGTCGTGCGGGCGCGTAAGCGATTGCGTAAACGCTTACGCAAACCTTTGCGCGAACGTTTACGCAGCTCCTCGGAAGCGTTTACGCGAACGATTGCGCAAGCGTTTACGCGGCCGCCCCGGCCACCGCCGCGCGCCCCAGCGCGAACACCCGCGCCGCCTCCGTGACCCGGCGCCCGAGGTGTTCCGCCGTGGCGATGTCGGCCTTGTGAACCGTCTCCGGACCCTCGTCGACATTGGTCTGGGCGGCGGCGCCGGCGAAGACGCCGAGCCGGTTGAGGTCGTGTTCGGAGGCCGAGGAGCTGTTCCAGCCCGGGTGCAGACCGAGGTTGACCCAGTTCATGCCGTGCTGGGCGGCCAGGATCTGGAAGAACTGCAGGGTGTGCAGCTTGTCGCCGCTCTTGGAGCCGGAGTTGGTGAATCCGGCGGCGAGCTTGTCGTGCCAGTCCTGTCCGAACCAGCGCTTCGAGGACGCCTCGGCGAAGACGTGGAAGGCGCCGGAAGCGGTGCCCATATAGGTGGGCGAGCCGAACACGATCGCGTCCGAGGCGTCGAGCAGTTCCCACTGGGCGTCGGTGATCGAGTCGACGCTGATCAGGTGCACCTCGGCACCTGCCTCGACGGCGCCGGAGCGAACGGCCTCGGCGAGGACGGCGGTGTGGCCGTAGCCGGAGTGATAGGCGATGGAAACGACAGGGGTAGTCGGGGTGCTCACGATGGGGACTCCTCCAGGTGGTGACAACGAACCAAAGGAAAGCACTAACTTCTAGTTAGTGCAACCCTCTGGTTAGCGCTGCGCCGGAGTATGGTGAGCCCATGAAACCCAGCGTGCAGACCGCCGAGCGCGGTGAGTGTCAGGACCTCCCGTACGACGTGTTCGCACGCAGCTGCCCGTCCCGGGGCACGTTGGAGCACGTCACCGGACGCTGGGGATCACTCACGCTCGGAGCGCTGCACGAGGGAACGTTCCGCTTCAACGAGTTGCGGCGCAGGGTCGACGGCGTCAGCGAGAAGATGCTCTCCCAGACACTGCACGCGCTGGAGCGCGACGGCCTGGTGCACCGCGAGGCGCAGCCCACGAACCCCCCGCGCGTCGACTACACCCTCACCCCGCTCGGTCGCGAGGTCTCCGAGCGCCTGCTGACCCTCATCCACTTCGTCGAGGGCCGCATGGACGATGTCCTGGCGTCCCGCGAGCGCTACGACGAGACCCGCGAGAGCTGATCCGGGCCTGCGGCCACGACAGGCCGAGCGGCTACGGCGTGACGCGCGGCGGACGCTGGCAGCGCGGGCAGAAGTAGCTGGACCGGTTCATCCAGGCGCGCCGCCTCATCGGCGTCCCGCACCGGCGGCAGGGCTCGCCCTCGCGGCCGTACGCGTCGAGCGAGCGGTCGAAGTAGCCGGACTCGCCGTTGACGTTGACGTACAGGCTGTCGAAGCTGGTGCCGCCGACGGCGAGGGCCTCGTTCATGACGTCGCGGATGTGGCCGAGGAGTTCGGCGGTGCGCGGCCGGGTGAAGCCGGCCACGGGACGTTCGTAGTGCAGTTTGGCGCGCCAGAGCGCCTCGTCCGCGTAGATGTTGCCGACCCCGCTGATCAGCGACTGATCGAGCAGGGCGCGTTTGATCGTCGTACGCCGGGAGCGCAGGGCCGTGTGGAACGCGGCGTCGTCGAAGAGAGGGTCCAGCGGGTCGCGGGCGATGTGCGCGATGACGTCCGGCAGGCCGTCAGGGGTGTTCTCGTGGAGGGAAAGCCCGCCGAAGGTGCGCTGGTCGACGAAGCGCAGCTCGGTGCCCTCCGCCCCGGCGGGGGCGGGCGTCCGGGTGTCGTCGAAGCGGATGCGGACGCGCAGGTGCTTCTCGTCCGGGGTGTCCTCCGGCTGCACCAGGAGCTGGCCGCTCATGCCGAGGTGCGCGAGGACGGAGAACGGGGAGTCTTCGAGGGGCAGCCAGAGGTATTTGCCGCGGCGCATGGCCGGTCCTACGCGGTGGTCCGCGAGCGCCTTCGCGAACCCCTCGGGTCCGGCGAGATGCCGCCGTACGGCGCGCGGGTGCCGTACGTCGACCGAGGCCACGGTCCGCCCGCTGACCCACCGCGCCAGGCCGCGCCGCACGACTTCGACCTCGGGCAACTCGGGCACGGGACTCCTCCGTAGGGGCGGGCACGGGAACGACGCCCGAAGGTTACCTCGTGCTCGCGTCACCCGGACGGGGGTCGGGGACACCCGGACACAAGACGCATCGGGCCCCTGTCGCGGCGCGTGCGCTGCGACAGGGGCCCGATGCTTACGAAGGTGCTACGAAGGAATCAGGCCGTGGCCGAGTCGCTCGTCGGAGCCGAGGGGGTGTCGGCGGTCCCCTCGGCGACCTTGGCAGCCTGCTCGGCGGCCTGAGCCGCTTCCTCGGCGGCCTGGGCCGACTTCGCTCGTTCGTCCGCGGCGGCGCGGATGGCACGCCACGCGGACTCCGCGGCCTGCTGCTCCGCTTCCTTCTTGCTGCGGCCGGTGCCGGTGCCGTACGAGACGCCTCCGACGCGGGCGGCAGCAGTAAAGGTCTTCTCGTGGTCCGGGCCGGTCTCCGAGACCAGGTACTCGGGAACGCCGAGCCCCTCGGTCGCGGTGAGTTCCTGGAGACTGGTTTTCCAGTCCAGGCCTGCGCCCAGATTCGAGGACTTCTCGATCAGTGGGTCGAAGAGCCGGTGGACGAGTTCGCCCGCCGCGTCCAGACCCTGGTCGAGATAGACCGCGCCGATCACCGCTTCAAGGGTGTCGGCGAGGATGGATGCCTTGTCCCGGCCTCCCGTGCCTTCCTCGCCCCGGCCGAGCCGGATGAAGGAGCCGAGTTCGAGGCCGCGGCCCACTTCCGCCAGCGCACGCGAGTTGACCACCGCGGCCCGCAACTTGGCCAGCTGGCCTTCGGGCAGGTCGGGGTGAGTGCGGTACAGCGTGTCCGTGACCACGAGGCCGAGCACGGAGTCCCCGAGGAACTCCAGACGCTCGTTGGTCGGCAGACCGCCGTTCTCGTACGCGTAGGAACGGTGGGTCAGCGCACGCACCAGAAGGGCGGACTCGAGCTTGTACCCGAGCCGCCCTTCCAGAAGCGTGTGGGACGAGGCTGTGTTGTCCGCCTTGTTCTTGGCGTTTGGGTCCGCCTTGGCGTCAGACATCAGACCTCTCACCGGCCGCTCAGACCTCGAGGACCTGGCGCTTGTTGTAAGTGCCGCAAGCCGGGCACGCGATGTGCTGCAGCTTGGGCTCGTGGCAGCGCTCGCACGCAACCAGGGTGGGGACCGCAGCCTTCCACTGCGACCGGCGGTGGCGCGTGTTGCTGCGCGACATCTTCCGCTTCGGAACAGCCACGGCTACTTCTCCTGCTTCTCGTCGACGTGCGCTGATGGAAGCGCGCCGCCGCTCAACTCGTCCTTCTCGCCGTCTCCGGATGAACCAGCGAGTCCCTGCAGTGCCGCCCAACGGATGTCGACGGCGTCGTGGTGGTGGTCCGGGTCGTCCGCGAGCCGGACTCCGCATTCGGAGCACAGGCCCAGGCAGTCGTCCTGGCACACCGGCTGCATCGGCAGTGCGAGCACCACCGCATCACGCAGCACGGGTTCGAGGTCGAACAGTCCGTCCTCGATGAAGAGCCTGTCCTCGTCTTCCTCGGCGTCGTCGGCCGGCTCCGCTTTGACACGGCCCCGGTCGTCGGCGTCAGGGTACGAGAACATCTCCTGGAAGTCCGCTGCGAGCTCCAGCTCAAGCGGCTCCAGACACCTTACGCACTCCCCTTCGGCCCGTGCACGGGCGGTGCCTGTGACAAGCACACCTTCCATGACCGACTCGAGCCGGAGCTCGAGCTCCATCGGGGCGCCTTCCGGCACTCCGATGACTCCCTGGATCCCGAGATCCTTGGGGGCGTCGATCGTGCGGGTCAAGCGCTGCAGCGCACCAGGACGCCGCCCCAGCTCGTGTGTGTCGAACACGAGAGGATTGCGGTGGTCGAGGTGGGTGTTCAGAGCCGTTCCTGCTTTCGATCTTCGAAACTCGAGGGGTCGCCGCCCCTGGTGTTCCCGGGCAGCAGTGATCGCGGACGTACACGCGACCGAAGAACCAGGATACTGGACCTTTCGCTCTCGGCCCAATCCGGTGCCCAGCCGGTACCCGGACAGTGTCCGTCCGGTGTCCGCCGGGGGTCAGCGACCCTGTTCGTACGCCCGCAGCTGCTCGGCGCTGATCATGGTGGTGTCGAAGAGGCTGGTCTCGTCCAGGGCGTTCGCCATCGGGTCCAGGGCCCCCGGCTGCTGCTGCGGATAGGCCTGCTGCCCGCTCTGGTCGTACGCCGTCTGCTGGTCGTAGCCCTGCTGCTGCGGGTAGGCGGCGTACGGGTCGGCCTGCTGATAGCCGTACGCGTCCTGCTGGGCGTACTGCTGCTGATAGCCGTAGGGGTCGGGCTGCTGCTGGTACGCGTAGGCGTCCTGCTGCTGTCCGTAGTTCGGCTGGGCCGGCACCTCGGGCGTCTGCACGGGCCGCTCGGGGGTCTCCGAGAGCTCGGCGAGGCCGGCCAGGTAGTCGGAGTCGCTGGTGTGATGGCCGGGCGTCCCGTCCTCCGCGAAGGTGCCCAGCTCGCCCAGGTCGTCGCTGGCGATGCGGCCGTGCAGCTTCTGGCGACCCTTGCCGACGGCCTCCAGGGTCTTGGCCAGGACCGCCTCGAAGGCGCCGAGCTTGACGTCCACGTACACGTCGGCGTCCCGGCGCAGGGTCTCCGGGTCGTGGCTGCGCTCGGGGGCGTCCTCGTCCTCGTAGCCCTGCTCGTCGGTGCCGGGGCCGGTGCCGAGGAGCTTCTCGCGGCCTCGGCCGACGGAGCCGAGGGTCTTGGTGAGGACGACCTCGAAGTTGGCGAGCTTGGAGTCGACGTAGTCGTCGGCCTCCGCGCGGATCTCCTCGGCCTCCTGGCGAGCCTCGGCGAGGATGCGGTCCGCCTCGTTCTGGGAGCGGCGGGCGACCTCGGTGTCGGAGATCAGGGAGCCGCGCTGGGCGTGCGCCGACTCGATGATCCGCTCGGCCTCCTGGCGGGCCTGCTCGACCATCTGCTCGCGGCCGCCGATCAGCTCCTCGGCCTGCGCGAGGGAGCCGGGCAGCGCCTGGCGCACCTCTTCGAGCATCGAGAGCAGCTCGGCGCGGTTGACCACGCACGAGGCCGACATGGGCATCGAACGGGCGCTGCCGACCGCCGCGACGATCTCATCGAGCTTCTTCTGCACGTCCACCGTGTGCTCGCCACTCTCTACAGCTGTGATGGAGACGGACGGGTCGACTGTACGACCACTCCCACCCCGCCCGACACCTGGTGACGCACTGTCAGGCGCTCAGCTCTTTCCGAGCCGCCCCTTGAGCGCCTCCAGGACGACCTCCGGCACCAGGTGGGAGATGTCGCCGCCCCACTGGGCGACCTCCTTCACGAGCGAGGAGGAGAGGAAGCTGTAGGTGGGGCTGGTCGGGATGAACAGCGTCTCGACGCCCGAGAGGCCGTTGTTCATCTGGGCCATCTGGAGTTCGTAGTCGAAGTCGCTGACCGCGCGCAGGCCCTTCACGATGGCGGGGATGTCGCGCTGCTTGCAGAAGTCGACGAGGAGGCCGTGGTAAGCCTCGACCTGGACGTTGCCGAACTCTGCGGTGACCTCGCGGATCAGCTCGATCCGCTCGTCGACGGTGAACAGGCCCTGCTTCGACTGATTGATCATCACTACGACGTGCACGACGTCGTAGAGCCTGGAAGCGCGGGCGATGATGTCGAGGTGTCCATTGGTGATGGGGTCGAATGACCCCGGACAGACGGCGCGGCGCAACTGTGATCCCTCGCTCTCCGGTCCGGTCATCGTGCGTCTTCGCACGTAGAGGCGGCGCGACCGTACCAAAACGTCCCCTCGCCGTAACGACGGGCCCGGATCGCGTCGAAACCGTCCGGCCAGCCGAATTCGCCGCCTCTGGTGCTGCGCTCCACGGTGACGAGCGCTTCGTCCGCGAGCCAGCCCTGCGTCCGGAGTGTGAGCAGAATCTCGCGAAGATCGTCGTCGGAGACGACGTACGGCGGGTCGAGGAAGACCAGGTCGTACGGATCCGTAGGCGCCGGTCCTTGGATGATCTGCTCCGCTTTGCCCGATCTGACCTCGGCGCCGGGCAGGCCCAGCGTTTTCACGTTCTCGCGGATGATCCGGGCCGCACGGGCGTCGGCCTCGACGAGGAGGGCGTGCCCGGCGCCGCGGCTGAGCGCCTCCAGGCCGACGGCGCCCGAGCCCGCGTACAGGTCGAGGACGCGCTCGCCCTCCAGCGGGCCGCCGAGCAGGGACTGCCAGGTGGAGAAGAGTCCCTCGCGCGCCCGGTCGGAGGTGGGGCGGGTACCGGTGCCCGGCGGGACGGCCAGACGGCGTCCGCCGGCCCGGCCGGCGATCACGCGGGTCATGAGGGTCCTTTGCGCTGGAAGTGTGTCGGGGCCAGTCTCTCAGCCCTTGTCCAGGTACTGCTCGCGCTCCTCGTCGAGGAGCGCCTCCAGGGCCGTGCGCAGGCCGGGGAGGGCGGTGAGCTCGGGGTCGGCGGCGACGACCGCGGCGGCCTCCTCGCGGGCCTCGGCGATGATCTCCTCGTCCTCGATCACGGCGAGCATGCGCAGCGAGGAGCGGACGCCGGACTGGGCCTGGCCGAGCACGTCGCCCTCACGGCGCTGTTCGAGGTCGATGCGGGAGAGCTCGAAGCCGTCGAGCGTGGACGCCACCGCGGTCAGCCGCTGGCGGGCCGGGCTCGCCTCCGGCATCTCGGTGACCAGGAGGCACAGTCCGGCGGCGGAACCACGGCCGACGCGGCCGCGCAGCTGGTGGAGCTGGGACACGCCGAACCGGTCGGCATCCATGATCACCATGGCCGTGGCGTTCGGCACGTTCACCCCGACCTCGATCACCGTCGTGGCGACCAGGACGTCCGTCTCGCCCGCGGCGAAGCGGCGCATCACGGCGTCCTTGTCGTCGGGCTGCATACGGCCGTGCAGGACCTCGACCTTGAGTCCTTGGAGGGGTCCCTTGGCGAGCTGGTCGGCGATGTCGAGAACGGCGAGAGGCGGGCGCTTCTCGGCCTCGTCCTCGGGGGACTTCTTCTTGGCCTTCTTCGGGTCGGCAGGTTCATCGATGTCGTCGCCGATGCGCGGGCAGACCACGTACGCCTGATGGCCGTTCTCCACTTCCTCGCGCACGCGCTCCCACGCGCGCGTGAGGAAGTGCGGCTTGTCGGCGGCGGGGACGACATGGCTGGCGATCGGCGAACGCCCGGCGGGGAGCTGGTCGAGGACCGAGGTCTCCAGGTCGCCGAAGACGGTCATCGCGACCGTGCGCGGAATGGGCGTGGCGGTCATCACCAGGAGGTGCGGCGGCTGCTTGCCCTTGCCGCGCAGGGCGTCGCGCTGCTCGACACCGAAGCGGTGCTGCTCGTCCACCACGACCAGGCCCAGGTCGTGGAACTGCACCTTGTCCTCGATCAGCGCGTGCGTGCCGATCACGATCCCGGCCTCAGCGGTGACCAGGTCGAGCAGCGCCTGCCGCCGCCCCGCCGCCCCCATGGACCCGGTGAGCAGCACGACCTTGGTGGAGTGCTCGGACCCGCCGAGCATGCCGCCCTCGGCCAGCTCGCCCATCATCTCGGTGATCGACCGGTGGTGCTGCTGGGCGAGCACCTCGGTCGGCGCGAGCATCGCGGCCTGCCCGCCCGCGTCGACAACGGCGAGCATGGCGCGCAGGGCGACCATCGTGTTGTGCGTCACTGTGAAGTGGTCTGTCACATATGCATGATCAGGATGAGCCACGCTGATGCACTGCACCGGCTTCCTGCCGACATACTCCACGGTCCGGATTCCTCGCCGGAAGGTGTTGTATTTCGGTCGCGGTCGCATAAACGCCGCCTTGCGCGACAGCCTGAAGGGCACGTACTCGTCAGGCAGCGCGACCGAGACGGTGTAAGCCGCCTTCCTTGGCACTACCCGCGCCCGGCCACCGAGGGACCGCACCAGCCAGGCGACATCTTCGGCCAATTGCCTGGAAGCAGAGCAGAATGACGCGTCGAGGCCGCTGGGCTCGACAGTCCCATCGGTGTCCATGAGGCCCTGCAGAAGAGACAACCGATTCTTGATCGTCGTGTTCTTGAACCCCGAGGGGACGAACTTGTCGTGCGATGTGACGCCCCAGAGCCCGAGTGAGCGAAGGGTACTGATCACCGGATTCCTTCGCCCTCCGCCCTTGGGCCCTGCCAGATGAACGGTGTAGTCGCACCTGGAACCGGGCACGGGCACGAGCGTGCAATCAGGGGCTAGCGCGGCATCGACTGCCTCTCTGATTTCATCGTCCACCGTTGACAGCCGCAGATTGTGCCGGAATGAGCCGTCGCCAAGAAGGAGACCGAAAAGATAGGGATCCAGCGGCGGCTCGGCGTCACTCCAGAGATCGACCGGAGCAGCCGGCGGAATGTACCACTTTGAGGATCCGTTCGCCTTATACGTATCCAGTCTGATCTGCCGTGTCGACATCACCTCGGGCGGCTGTCCTCGGTCCCAGGCACAGCTGGTACCAACGATCCACAGGTGCTCGTCGTCGCACTCGACAGAGCTGCCGTCGGACAGCACGATTCGCCACACGTCGCGCTCGCCTTGCGGGAAGACTCCGTCCACTGGCGCAAGTTCACCGGAAGGCACAACGACGATGTCGCCAACAGCCATCTCACCCATGGGCCGGTAGCCGCTCGGGGTCAGCACCAGGGAATCGAGAGGTTGGGCCTTCCCGGAACCGACCTCTCCCTGGAGCAGCCGGTGCATCGGGTGCTCGGTGGCGAGGTCGTCGAAGATCTCCTTGGAGACCTTCTGCTGGCCCTCGGTGAGGGTGAAGGGCAGCTTGGCGTCGAAGGCGGTCAGCAGCCCGTCCGGCTTGGGGAGACGGGCGACGGCGGGGAGCTGGGCGTCGGCGTGACGGCGGCGGGCCAGGGCGACCTGGAGGACGAAGGCCTCGTCCCACTTGAGGCGGGCGCGGGCGTCGTGGATGTCCGCCTTGGTGTGCGGGCGGTGGATCTTCAGGAGGGCCTCGGGGAGGGAGACCAGGCCACGACCGTCCCGGAGGGAGTCCGGGAGTGGGTCGACGGCCTCCTGGGCGCTGAGCAGCACCGTCTGCACGGACTTGGCGATCTTCCAGGACTCCAGCTTGGCGGTGGCCGGGTAGATCGGAATGAGCGCGCCCGCCCAGGAGTCGACGGTCTCGGCGGCGTCGTCGCTGTCGGCGCGCAGCGGCTCGTACGCCGGATGGGCCAGCTGGAGGCGGTGGTTGAAGACGGAGACCTTGCCCGAGAACATCGCGCGGGTGCCGGGCAGCAGGTCCTTGTGGGGTTTGTGCACGCCGTTGCCGAAGAAGACCAGCTGGAGGCGGCCGCTGCCGTCGGTGATGGTCACTTCGAGGCGCTGGCCCTTGCCGCGGGGCGCCTTGGCGGAGGCGAAGGTGAGCAGGCGCGCGTCGGCGACCTGGGCGACCACCGTGACGTGCTCGTCCATGGGCAGGTCGGCGAGGTGGGTGAGCTGCCCGCGCTCCTCGTATCTGCGCGGGTAGTGGTGCAGCAGATCGCCGACGGTGTGCAGGCCGAGGTGCTCGGCCATCACCTTCGCGGTGGGGGGACCGAGCACCTTCTTCAGTGGTTCATCGAGCGCGGGCACGAGATCCATTGCACACCACACCACTGACATTGCCGTATACGTCCCGGAAATCCGCTGGTCAGACGGCTCGTTCCGGGCCTAGGATGACGCGCTCCGGCCCTCTTCGCGGTCACCGTCCCCCGGGACCGCCCGACCCCGCGCCGTCGCACGTCCCCCCACCCTCGGCGCAGCGACGATGGACTCCCAGACCTCACAGTCATCACAGGCATCCCAGTCACCTCACACCTTCCAGGTCGACCTGCGTGGTCTGGTGGACCTGCTCTCCCATCACCTCTACTCCAGTCCCAAGGTCTACCTGCGCGAACTGCTGCAGAACGCCGTGGACGCGATCACCGCCCGACGGGCGGAGCAGCCGGACGCCCCGGCCGCCGTGCGCCTGTACGCCGAGGGCGGCACGCTGCGTGTGGAGGACTCCGGCATCGGGCTCACCGAGTCCGACGTCCACAGCCTCCTCGCGACGATCGGCCGCAGTTCCAAGCGGGAGGACGGCCTGCAGGCGGCGCGCTCCGACTTCCTGGGGCAGTTCGGCATCGGGCTGCTGGCGTGCTTCGTGGTCGCCGAACGCATCCGCGTCGTCAGCCGCAGCGCACGTACGCCCGACGCGGCGCCCGTGGAGTGGACGGCGACCGACGACGGCTCGTACACCGTGCGTACGCTGCCGCACGAGGCCCGTCCGGAACCGGGCACCACCGTGCACCTGGTGGCGCGCGCCGGGGCCGGCGAATGGCTCACCGAGGAGCGGGTCCGCTCCCTGGCCCGGGACTTCGGCTCGCTGCTGCCGTACGACGTACGCGTCGGCGACGAGGCGATCGCGGACCTTCCGGCGCCCTGGGACCGCACCCATCCGAGCCCTGCCACCCGCAGGGTTGCCCTGGCCCGCCACTGCCACGACCTGTTCGGCTTCACACCGCTGGACACGATCGACCTGAACGTGCCGCTCGCCGGAGTCCGCGGCGTGGCGTACGTCCTGCCGTCCGCGGTCAGCCCCGCCCAGCGCGCGAGCCATCGAGTGCACCTGAAGGGCATGCTGCTCACCGAGCGGGCCGAACAACTGTTGCCCGACTGGGCGTTCTTCGTGCGCTGCGTCCTGGACACGGACAGCCTGCGGCCCACCGCCTCGCGCGAGTCGCTGTACGAGGACGAGACCCTGGCGGCCGTACGCGAGGCCCTGGGCGAGCGCATCCGGTCGTGGCTGACGGGGCTCGCGGCGGGCGACCCGGAGCGTCTGGCGGCCTTCCTGTCGGTGCACCACCTGGGCGTGAAGTCCCTGGCGCGGCACGACAACGAGATGCTGCGCACGATGCTGCCGTGGCTGCCCTTCGAGACCACCGACGGACGGCTGTCCCTGGAGGAGTTCGCGCTGCGTCACCCGGTGGTGCACTTCACGCGGACCGTGGAGGAGTACCGGCAGGTCGCGCCCATAGCCTCCGCGCAGGGCATCGGGGTGATCAACGGCGGCTACACCTACGACAGCGAGCTGGTGGAGGCGCTGCCGTCGGTGCGTCCGGGGACGGTCGTCTCGGAACTGGACGCCGACACCGTGACGGCGCACCTGGACGCCGTCGACCCGGCCGAGGAGCTGGCCCTCTCGGGCTTCCTGATGGCCGCCCGGGCCAAGCTCGACCCCCTGGGCTGCGACGTGGTGCTGCGCGCCTTCCACCCGCTCTCCGTGCCCGCCCTGCACCTGGACGACCGGGCGGCCCGCCACGAGCAGGCCCGCGCGGAGGCCGAGGAGCAGGCCGACGACCTGTGGGCGGGCATTCTCGGCTCGCTGCGCGGCAGCGCGCCCCGCGCCCGCCTGGTCCTCAACCACCTCAACCCACTGATCCGAAGGATCAGTTCACTGCGCGACCCGGAGTTGATAGGCACCGCCACGGAGTCCCTCTACGGACAGGCCCTCCTCATGGCGCAGCGCCCCCTGCGGCCCGCCGACTCCGCGCTCCTCAACCGCGCGTTCATCGGCCTCCTGGAGTGGGCCACCCACACCGAGCCCGGGAAGGACGACCTCCGATGAGCGAGGCCATGGGCATGGACTTCGACACCCTGCGCCAGGCGATGGCGGACAACCAGGAGCAGCCGGAGGGTCCCGCCCGCAACGCGCGCGCGGAGCAACTGCTCGTCGAGGCCGAGAAGCTGAACATCCCGCTCGCCGTGATCGAGACGCTCGGACACCAGCTGAAGGTCTACAACTACAGCTCCGAGAAGGACAAGATGTTCGTCCCCTTCGCGCGCCTGCTGCGCATGTGGGACGAGCGCCCCGAGGACTTCGACGAGTACGAGACCCACTCCCTGCACTGGGTCTTCAAGTGGATGTCGGCCGGCATGCTCGACCAGCCGCACATCCCGCTCGCCTCCATAGAGAAGTGGCTCGGCGAGATGGAGCACCGCTACCGGCTGGCCGGGCACTCCGAACGGGCCGTGCGCGGGGCCGAGTTCAGCGTCGCCGCGCACCTGGGCGACGTGGATCGCGCCGAGCGGGCGTACACCGCGTGGCTGGCCGCCGACCGGGACACCATGGCCGACTGCCACGCGTGCGAACTCCACAGCCAGGGGTGGTGGCGGGCGGAGCGCGACGCCGACGAGGAGGCGCTGGAACTGTGGCGTCCGGTCCTGGAGGGCGAGTACACCTGCGCCCACGAGCCGCACACCGTCCTGGCGTCCTCCCTGGTCCCCCTGCTGCGCCTGGGCCGCCTGGACGAGGCCCGCGCCCATCACCTGCGGGGCTTCCGGCTGGTGCGCCCCATGGAGAGCATGCGCGGCGCGTACGCGGACCACGTGGAGTTCTGCGCGCTCTCCGGCAACGAGGCGCGCGCCCTGGAGCTGCTCGCGGAGCGCCCCGCCTACTTCACCGACTCCGGGGACCCGCGCAGCAAGCTCGACTTCATGGCCGTGACGGCTCTCCTCATGGACCGCCTGACCGGGCTCGGTCTCGGCGATCAGCCGGTGCCGGGACCGGCCGGCCGGGAGTGGACCGCGAGCGGGCTCGCGGTCCACGCGCGCGGGCAGGCCCTTTCCCTGGCGGCGCTCTTCGACGCGCGTAACGGCACGCTGTACGTCAGTGAGCGGGCTCGTGGGCGGATGGATCAGCGGCCGTTGGTCGAGCGGTTGCCGCTGGGGGTGCGGTCCCGGTCCGCGCGACACTTGTCGCCTTCGGGCTCCGCTACGGGTCCGGGTACCGCTTCGGCTTCGGCTTCGGCCCGATCGTCTGCCGCCTTCGTGGAGTCGGATGCCGGCTCGGACCCGTCCTCGCTCTCGGCGCTGCTCGCCGAAGCCCGGCGGCTGTCCGCGACCCGGAGCCCGGACGCCGTCGAGGCCTGGGCGGCGGTCTCACGGGCCGCCGAGGGCCGGGAGCTGGACGTCCGCGACCGTGCGGAGATCGCCGACCACGCGGCGATGGAACGCGGTCCCGAGGGCATCGAGCTCTTTCACGAGGCGGCCGGACTCTACGCCGAGGCGGGCGACCCCGGCGAGGCGCTCGCGGCCCGTGCCCGTGCCGCGTACGTCCTCGCCCTCACCGGCGGGCCCGAGGAGGCGCTCGCGACCGTCTCGGAGCTGTACGAGGGGGTGCTCGCCCTCCTCGCGGACGGCGGGACGGGGGTGTCCCAGGCGGCGTCCGTGCTGGTGGGGCGGGCGCGAATATTGATGCAGTTGGTGCAGGAGGGCGCGGACGAGGGCGAACCGGGGGCTGCGGCATCCGGGGCGGCCGGCTCCGGGACCGCCGATTCCGGGACCGCCGATTCCGGGACCGCCGGGGACGAGGTCGTGGGCGCCGCCGAGGCGGCCGTGCGGGAGCTGCTGGCGCTGGCCGAGCCGCACATCTCGGACGTCCGGATGGCCTCGCGGGCCGCGGAGGCGCGGGCGATGCTCGGGGAGCTCGCGGCGCACGCCGGGGACGCCGAGGCCGCCGCGGAACTGCTCGGGCAGGCCTCGGAGGCGTTCGTGGCGGCGGGGTTGCCGTGGTTCGCCGTCGAGTACGAGTCCCGGCTCGCCGGGATCGCCCGGCACCTGGGCGACGCGGAGGGGGCCGAGCGGGCCGCGCGCGCGGCGCTGGAGCACGGAGGGCCTCGCCTGGAGCCGATGGGGCACGCGCAGCTGCACCTGCAGCTCGCCGAGGTCCTGGGCGCCACCGGGCAGTTCGGGCCCGCATCGGAACACGCCCTGGAGGCCGCGCACTGGGCCGACGAGGCGGGCCAGGGGCCCACTCTCGGCGCCTGGGCCCGGCACCAGCTCGGCGGGTTCCTGCTCCGTCAGGAGCGGTGGGCCGAGGCCGCGGAGATCCTGGAGTCGGCGCTGCCCGACCTGACCACCGAGATGCACGGCGACGGTGCGATCGTGCAGACGCGGTGGTGGCTCGGCGACTGCCTCACCGAGCTCGGCGAACACCGTGCGGCGGCCGAGCACTGGTTGCGGGCCGCGGACGTCGCCCGGCGCTGGCCCGAGCAGCGTGACCACGCGATGCTCGCCCACCTCGCCGCCGAGGCGCTCGGCCACGCCGAACTGCCCGCGCAGGCCGAGCAGGCGTACGCGCGCGCCGGTGATCTGTGGCGTGCCGTCGGCAACGTCCACGGTCTGATCCGGTCGCTGCGGGCCCGGGCGTGGGTCGCGTTGCGTACGGACTCGGGGCTGGAAGGGGCGCGGGAGTCGATGGGGGCGGCGGTGCGGGAGTGCGAGGAGGGGCTTCTGGCGATGTCGTCCTCCGTCGGGGCCGAGGCTGTCGTGGGCTCCGATGCCGCGGAGGACTCCGATGCCGCGGAGGCCCGTCATCGCCTTGTCGCCGAACTCGGTCACACCCATCGGCAGTTCGGTGACCTCGTCGCCCGTTCCGTTCCGGACGACGCGCAGGAGGCTCTGGCCCACTACACGCGGGCCATCTCCGTCTTCGCGTCCCTCGGAGACGACGCCCTCGACGCGCGCACCGGGGCCGAGCTCGCGGCGGGGTGGCTGGAGGCCGATCTGCTCAGGCCCGCGGCGGCGGCCGCACGCGCGCGTGCGGTGCTTTCCGCGTACGCGGGTGCGGACGGGGAAGCCGCGCAGGCACGTCGGGCCGAGGCGGAGAACATGCTGGGCGTGACGGAGAAGGCGTGATGGAGAAACAGCGGGACCAGTGACGGTTGGGGGCGGGGGGTCTCGCCCCCGCCGCCCCTACCCGTTCCCGTCCCCCGGGGGCTCCGCCCCTGAACCCCGGCCTCGGCCTGAACGGCCTCGTCCTCAAACGCCGGACGGGCTGAATGACGCGCGCCGGCGCTCCCGAGGGCCGCGGGGAACCGCGCCCCCCGGCGGCTACTCCACCCCGATCAGCAGCAACGCTCCCTGTCGCCCGCCCCGGTACGCCACCGTGTCGACGGCCAAGTACGACTCCCGGACCCGCGCTTCGAGATGGGCGGCGATGGAGCCGGGAGCCTCGTCACCCAGGACGAGGGTGACCATCTCCCCGCCGGCGGCGAGCATGCGGTCTAGGACGGTTTCGGCGGTGGCGGTGATGTCGGAGCCGATCACGGCGACATCGCCGTCGATGAGCCCGAGGACGTCTCCGGCCTGGCAGATGCCGGCCATGGTCCAGGACTGACGCTCGGCGACGGCGACCTCGGCGTAACGCGTGGCGCCCGCCGCCGAGGTCATGGCGACGACGTCCTCGTCGAAGCGGCGTTCGGGCTCGTGGACGGCGAGCGCGGCGATGCCCTGGACCGCGGAGCGGGTCGGGATCAGCGCGACCCGGACGCCCTCCGTACGGGCCTGCTCGGCGGCGGCCGCCGCGGTGTGGCGCAGATCGGCGTCATTGGGCAGCAACACCACCTCGCGCGCGTGGGCCCGGCGTACGGCCTCGACGAGTTCCCCGCTCGCGGGCGGTTCCCCGGGCCGCGCGAGCACGGTGGTCGCCCCGGCCTCGGCGTACAGCCCGGCCAGCCCTTCGCCGGGCACGACCGCCACCACGGCCCGCTGCGCCCGCTCCCGGGGCGGCCGCCCGGACGCGCCCGCCGTGTGGGCGTCGCCGAGCCCGAAGTGCGTGATCCTGATCCGGTACGGCCGCCCGGCCTCGACCCCCGCCTCCACGGCGGCACCGGCGTCGTCCGCGTGCACATGGACGTTCCACAGCCCGTCCCCGCCGACCACGACGAGCGAGTTGCCGAGACGGTCGAGCCGGGCCCGCAACCGCGCCACGTCCGCGTCCTCGGCCTCCAGCAGATAGGTCACCTCGAAGGCCGGGCTGTCTTCCCCGGGCAGGCCGTCCACGCACACGCCGTTCACATCCACACGGTCCACACCGTCCACGCCACTCACGCCGTCCACGCCATTCACGCGCGTGTGGACCTCGCCCGCCACCCGTCCGGCGCCCGGGGACTCCCCCGTGAACGTCTCCGCCAGGGCCGCCAGCACCGCCAGCAGCCCCCGCCCACCCGCGTCGACCACACCGGCGCGCTCCAGCACGGCCAGCTGGCCGGGGGTCGCCATGAGGGCCGCCCGTGCTCCCTCGTACGCCGCGCACGCGACCGTGCCGCAGTCGCCCTCCGTACCGGTGGCCGCCTCGGCGGCGGCCGCGGCGACCGTGAGGACCGTGCCCTCCACGGGGTGCGCCACGGCCTCGCGTGCGGAGTCGGCGGCCTGTCGCAGGGCCCGCCGAAGGGCCTGTCCGTCGGTGTGAGCGGTCTCACCCTCGGCCTCACCGGCAGTCGCACCGGCGGTCCCACTCCCGGCCTCACCATCGGCGGCGAGCACCTGCGCCATGCCGCGCAGCAGCTGCGCGAGGATCGTCCCGGAGTTCCCGCGGGCCCCGATCAGCGCCCCGTGCGCCATCGCCCGCACGGCGTCGGCGAGAGTGGGCAGACCGATCCCCGTGACCCCCGTGGAAACGGCTCCAGTCGGAGCGGACCCCGTGGGACCGGCCCCCGTCACCGTCTCGTAGCCCGCGAAAACCGCCTCCACCGCCGCTGCCGCAGACTCCACCGTCAGATACAGATTCGTCCCGGTGTCCCCGTCCGCGACCGGGTAGACATTGATGGCGTCGATCTCCTCGCGGGCCCGCCCCAGCGCCTCCAGCGCGAGGCCGCACCAGGTGCGCACCGCGAGAGCATCCAATGTCTGCGGCACCTGCGGCACCTGCGCCTCCTTGAGCTTCTGGACGTGGCACGCAGCGTAGACCCAGGACGGGTTACTGACGGTAGGGGGCCCCAAGGAGGGCTGGGGTGAGCCCCGGGGCAGCCATGGTAGTTTCGTTCTCCGGACGCAGTCGTTGTATGCTGCTCCAGTTGCCCGATTCGATCGGGTCTTCCCCCTGGCACCGCCACTCAGATCCTAGATCTCGATTCCGGCATGCCGGGATCAACCGTAAGAGCATCTGAAGTCTTTGGAGTGACCCGTGGCTGCCAACTGCGACGTCTGCGGCAAGGGGCCGGGCTTCGGCAACAACATCTCGCACTCGCACCGCCGTACGTCCCGTCGCTGGAACCCCAACATCCAGCGCGTCCGTACCGTGGTGGGCGGGACGCCGAAGCGCGTGAACGCTTGCACCTCGTGCATCAAGGCCGGCAAGGTCTCGCGCTGACGCAACTCCCCCAAGCTCTCGACTCCGCTCGAGCAGGGGGAACCCCCATGCGCGCGGCCACTGCTGGTTCGCTTAAGAACCGGTCCACCTCACGGTGGGCCGGTTTTTTGTTGTCTTCTTGCTTCCTTCCGCTGTGCCGTACCGGGCATGGGGTGTCCCACGCGCGCGTAGCCCCCATCCTCCGGACCTGCCAGAATCTGCCGAATGCGCTTCGGCATCCTGGGCCCCCTCGAGATCCGCACCACGGACGGCAGCCCCCTGGACCCCGGCGGCCCCCGCCCCCGTGCGCTGCTCACCCTGCTCCTCCTGGACGCGGGCCGGACCGTCTCCACGGAGCGGCTGACCGACGGTCTGTACGGCACCGAGCCGCCGGCCGGGGCCGCCAACGCCCTCCAGTCCCAGGTTTCCCGGCTGCGCAGGCGGCTCGGCACCGGCACCGGGATCGAGGCCGACCCCACCGGCTACCGCATCGCCGTCTCCCCCGACGCGGTCGACGCCCACCACTTCGAGCGGCTCTCCCGCGAGGGAGCCTCGGCTCTCACCCAGGGTGACCACTCCCGAGCCGCGGCCTTGCTCCGGGAGGCGCTCACCCTGTGGCGCGGCCCGGCCCTGGCCGACCTCCCGGGCGCGCACGCCCAGGTGACCCGCCTCGAAGAGCTGAGGCTCACCGCCGTACAGGACCGTGTCGACGCGGACCTCGCGCTCGGCGGCGGCCCCGCACTCGTCCCGGAGCTGCGGGAACTGATCGGCGCGCATCCCTTGAGCGAGCGGCTGTACGGACAGCTGATGCGGGCCCTGCACGCGAGCGGCCGGGCCGCCGAGGCGCTGACGGTTTTCGAGGAGGCGCGGCGCACCCTCGCCGAGGAACTGGGCGCCGACCCCTCGCCCGACCTGTCCGCCCTCCACCTGGAACTGCTCCAGGGCGCGGGCCCCGCCCGCCGGCGGCTCCCCGCCCAGCTGACCCGCTTCATCGGGCGCGACGGCGAACTCGCGCGCATCGGCGCTCTGCTCACCCAGGAGCGCCTGGTCACACTCACCGGGCCGGGCGGAGCGGGCAAGACTCGGCTGGCGATAGAGCTCGCCCATGCGAACGCAGACGCGCGCGTCAACGCAAACGCTCGCGTAAACGCAAACGCTCGCGTAAACGATTGCGCAAACGCTTACGCACACGTATGCCTCGTCGAGCTCGCCCCTCTCACCGACCCCTCCCAGCTCCCCTACTCCCTGCTCACCGCCCTCGGTCTGCGCGAAGGTTTCCGCACTCCCGCGGGGGACACCACCGATCGCCTCCTAGCCGCCCTGGAGGACAGCGAGCTGCTGCTCGTCCTGGACAACTGCGAGCATCTGGTCGAGGACGTGGCACGGATCACCGGCCTGCTCCTCGGCGCCTGCCCGGGTGTGCGGATCCTCGCCACGAGCCGTGAGTCGCTGGGGATCACCGGTGAGGTGCTGTGCCCGGTGCCACCGCTGTCGGCGGAGCCTGCCGCGCGACTGTTCCTGGACCGGGCGGCCGCCGTGCGCCCCGGTTTCGCGGGGCACGCGCGCGTGCCGGACATCTGCGCCGCCCTGGACGGGCTGCCGCTGGCGATCGAGCTGGCGGCGGCGCGGCTGCGGACGCTGACCCCGGACGAACTGGCCGACCGCCTCACCGAGCACGTCGAGGACGACCGCTTCCGGCTGCTGTCCCGGGGTGACCGCACCAAGGCACCCCGGCACCGCACCCTTCGTGCCGTCGTGGAGTGGAGCTGGGAGCTGCTGGACGAGGAGGAGCGGGAGCTGGCGCGACGGCTGACCGTGTTCTCCGGGGGCGCGACGGTTGAGGCGGTCGAGGCCGTGTGCGGGACGCCCTTTCCGGAGGACCTGCTGGCCTCGCTGGCCGAGAAGTCGTTCCTGGAGGTCACCGAGGGGCGCTACCGGATGCTGCAGACCATCCGCGCGTTCGGCGCCGAGCACCTGGTCCACGCGGGCGAGCAGCACCGGCTGCGGGACGCCCACGCCGCGTACTTCCTGCGGCTGGCCGAACGGGCGGAACCGCTTCTGCGCGGCGGTGGCCAGTTGCCCTGGCTGGACCGGCTGACCGCCGAGCACGGAAACCTGGACGCGGCCTTGCGTCATCTCGTGCGCGCCGACCGGGAGAAGGCCCTGCGGCTGATGGCCGAGCTCTCCTGGTTCTGGCGGTTGCGCGGTCTCTACGGAGAGCAGGCGTCCTCGGCCAGGGAGCTGCTCGCGGCCGTGGGCGCCGAGCCGCCGGCGGGTCTCGCGGAGGAGTACGTCCTGTGCGTGATCAACGCGCTCTCGGGTGAGAGCGACGATCCGGCCGACCAGCAGCGCGTGGCCCGCGTGGAGGACGTGCTGGCCGGGCTGAGCGGACCCCTGCGGCTGCCCTTCACCGTGGTGCTGTGGTCGGTGGTGGGCGGACCGCGGCCCGACACGAACGACCGGGTGCGGGTGCAGGTCGGGGGCGACGCGTGGGGGCGGGCTCTTCTTGATGTCGGCCTCGGCTTCCAGGAGCAGTTCGCCGGGCGTCCGGCGGCGTCCGAGGAGTCGTTCGCACGGTCTCTGGCGGGCTTTCGCGCGACCGGGGACCGCTGGGGCATGGCGAACTGCCTCGACCCGCTGGGCCTGTTCGCCGACTGGCGCGGGGAACACCGGCGCGCTCTCGAACTGCTCGACGAAGGGCTCTCGTACGTCCGGGAGTTGGCCGCCCCCGAGGAGACCTCGGACCTCCTGCGCAACCGTGCGACCGTGCTGCTGCACCAGGGGGAACTGGCCGAGGCGAGGGAGCACTTCAGGCAGGCCCTGACGCTGGCGCGCACCGTGGGCCTCACCGACAAGGTTGCGGGTGCCCTGCGGGGCCTGGGCGACGCCGCTCGGCTCGCGGGAGACACCGGCCACGCGCGTGTGCACTACGAAAGCGCCCTGGAAGCCTGCGCCGCCAACTGGTTCAGCATCGGAGAGACCGTGCGCATCCTCATCGGTCTGGGCCGCTCCGCGGCCGCGGAGGGGCGCCTCGACGAGGCGCGTGACTGGGCCCGCCAGGCGGCCGACCTCGCCGTCGAGAGTCCCGGAGTACTGGAACTCGCCGAGTCCGCGGAGGCGTTGGCGGTCCTCGCCGCATCGCCCGAGCGCGCCGCCGTCCTGCTGGGCGCCGCCGTCGGCCTGCGCGGGGCGGCGCTGCGGGGCGACCCCGAAGCCGTACGCGATGAGCGGGACATCCGCGAAAAGCTGTCCCCCGAAGCGTACGAAAGGGCCTTTGAGCGGGGGCGAGTGCTCGGGGCGGCGGCACTCGCCGCCGACTAGGACGGCGGCGCCGACCGGCGGCCAGGCACACGGTCAGCGAACGGTAGGAGCACGGTCAGCGCCTCCCGCCAAGCTCCTGCCCATGACAACGAACACGACAACGAACACGACACAGAACATGGCGGAGAACCCGGTGCGCAAGCTCGCCCACCTCCACGTCCTCGTCTCCGGCGCCAGCGTCGCGGGTCCCGCCGTCGCCCTCAACCTGATCCGGTACGGCGCCCGCGTCACCGTCGTCGAGAAGGCACCCGACCTGCGGCCCGGCGGATTCGCGGTCGACTTCCGGGGGCACGTCCACCGGACCGTCCTGACCGCCATGGGCATCTGGGACGAGATCCACGCCCATCAGACGCACATGGGCCGTCAGACCGTCGTCGACGCCGACGGCACCCCGCGCGTGGACCTGCCGGCCGAGATGATGAGCGGCGACGTGGAGATCTTCCGCGGTGAGCTGGCGCGGATCATGTACGAACGCACCAAGGACAAGGTGGAGTACGTCTTCGGGGACTCGATCGCCACCCTCACCGAGACCCCGGAAGGCGTCGACGTGACCTTCGAGCGTGGCGCCCCGCGCCGCTTCGACCTCGTCGTGGGCGCCGACGGACTGCACTCCCTCACCCGTCGGCTCGTCTTCGGTGAGGAGTCCCGCCACCTGCGCTTCCTCGACCACTACGTGGCGGCCTTCGGCGTCCCCAACGACCTGGGGCTCGACCGCACCGGGCGGCTGTACTGCGAACCGGGGCGGGCGGTGGTCGTCGGCAACTACGACGGCGACCCGGACCGGGCGGGCGCGCTGCTCGTCTTCCGGTCCGAGAAGCTGGAGTTCGACCGCCGTGACGTGGCCGCGCAGAAGCGGATCCTGGCGGAACGGTTCGCGGGGATGGGCTGGGAGACACCGGGGGTCCTCAAGGCCCTGGAGCGGGCCGACGACCTGTACTTCGACGCGATCGCCCAGATCCATGTCGACCGGCTCACCCAGGGGCGCGTGGTGCTGCTCGGGGACGCCGGGTACGGGGCCACGATGGGCGGCATGGGCACCGGAGTGGCGATCGTCGGGGCGTACGTCCTGGCCGGCGAGCTGGCCCTCGCGGGCGGAGACCACCGCACCGCCTTCGCCGAGTACGAGACCCGTGTCCGGGACTTCGCCAAGGGCTGCCAGAAGATCTCGGGCAACGCGGGGCCGTTCTTCGCTCCGCCGACCGAGCGGCGGATCCGCAGCCGGGACCGCACCTACCGGCTGCTCAGCTCCCGCCTCCTGGCGGGCTTCTTCAAGAAGCTCACCGAGAAGGCGGCCACCGGCATCAAACTCCGCGAATACCCCGCCTGACGGGGTGGGCGGCTACGACTCGATGTCCCCGAAGTGGTCCCAGCCGCCCTTGCTGGTCCAGGGCGCGCCGTCCACCGTGACCTGGGGCAGCGCCGAGGGGTTGAGGACCTCGCCGATCACCTTCCAGCGCGCGGGCAGCTTCACGTCCGGCGGGAAGGCCGCCACGATCGCGTGGTCCTCCCCACCGGTCAGCACCCACTGGATGGGGTCGACGCCGACGGCCTGGCCGATGTCGTTCATCTGGGAGGGGATGTCGATCGCGCCCGAACGGATGTCGATGCGCACCTTGCTCGCCTCGGCGATGTGGCCCAGGTCGGCGATCAGCCCGTCGCTCACGTCGCACATCGCCGTGGCGCCGAGCCCGGCGGCGGCGGGACCCGCGTGGTACGGCGGCTCGGGGCGGCGGTGGGCCTCGACGAAGGCGCGCGGTGAGCGGAAGCCGCGGGAGAGCACCGCGTGCCCGGCCGCGGACCAGCCCAGCCAGCCCGTCACGGCGATCACGTCACCGGGCTGGGCGCCACCCCGGGTGACCGGCTCGTGGTTGCGCAGATCGCCGAGCGCGGTGATCGAGATCATGATGGTGTCACCGCGCACGACATCGCCGCCGACCACGGACGCGCCCGCGACCTGGCACTCGTCGCGCAGCCCGTCCATCATCTCGGAGGGCCAGGTGGCCGGGAGTTCGGCCGGGACGACAAGACCGAGCAGCAGCGCGGTCGGTACGGCGCCCATCGCGGCGATGTCCGCGAGGTTCTGCGCGGCCGCCTTACGCCCGACGTCGTACGCCGTGGACCAGTCGCGGCGGAAGTGCCGCCCCTCCAGGAGGATGTCGGTGCTCGCCACCACTCTGCGGTCGGGCGCGGCCACCACCGCGGCGTCGTCGCCCGGGCCGACCCGGACCGCCGGGGTGGTGGTGAGACGCGAGGTGAGCTCCTTGATGAGCCCGAACTCCCCCAACTCGCCCACGGTGCCCTTCATGATCGTACTGCTCCCTCTGCCGCTACCCGTGCCCGGTCGCGAGCCGTCTCTGTACTCGGTACGGTCGAGTTGACCGTCAACTTGTGCAGTCCGTGCACCCCGGCGCGCAAGCCCCAGCCACCGCGGGTCTCCCCGTGGCGAGCGGCGACGCGATACCGTGGCGTTCCTTTTCCCCACATGATCCTCGTGGCCGCCCTGGAGGTTCCGTGGTACAGGCGTACATCCTGATCCAGACGGAGGTCGGCAAAGCGTCGACCGTCGCCGAGACGATCAGCAAGATCCCGGGGGTGATCCAGGCCGAGGACGTGACAGGACCGTACGACGTGATCGTGCGCGCCCAGGCCGACACGGTCGACGAACTCGGCCGCATGGTGGTCGCGAAAGTCCAGCAAGTGGACGGCATCACCCGCACGCTGACCTGCCCGGTCGTGCACCTCTAGCCCCCGTCTACCCTTGGCCGGTGAACTTCTCCCGTCACCGGCACACCGCTCTCCTCGGGCTGCCCGCTCTCGCCCTGTTGATCGCCGCCACAGGCTGCTCCTCAGCAGACGACGGCGGATCGGCCGTGGTTCCCAGCCCGGGGGCGAAGGTCACCGGGCTGTGTCAGAACCTGGACAAGGTGCTGCCGAAGAAGATCGACGGCCTCGACCGGAACGATCCCGAGCCCCGGTCCGCGTTGACCGCGGGCTGGGGAAGCCCGGCGATCATACTGCGCTGCGGTGTCGAACGACCCGCGAAGATGAGCGACCAGAACGCGCTCAGCGGCGAGGTGAACGGCGTCGGCTGGCTCATGGAGAAGCAGGACGACGGGTCGTACCGCTTCACCACGAGCCTGCGGCGCGCGTACGTCGAGGTCAGCGTGCCCAAGAAGTGGGTCCAGCGGGACGGGTCGGACCCGCTCGTCGACCTGGCCGCGCCCATCAAGAAGGCGATCCCCGAAGGGATCGCCGACTGACGTACACACGTGCGCGCGGGGGCGTGTGCCCTGGAGCGAAGCCCCGGTGCCCCAGGTCTACCGAAGCCCCGTCGGGCGGCGCAGCGCCGCCCGGATCAGGCGGTCCACCAGCTCCGGGTAGGCCACGCCGCTCGCCTCCCACATCTGCGGGTACATGGAGATGGGCGTGAAGCCCGGCATGGTGTTGATCTCGTTGATCACGAACTCGCCGTCCTCGGTGAGGAAGAAGTCCGCGCGCACCAGGCCCTCGCAGGAGGCGGCCTCGAACGCGTCGACCGCGAGCCGCTGCACCTCGGCGGTCTGCTCGGGGGTCAGCGGGGCGGGCACGAGGCCGGGCGTCGAGTCGATGTACTTCGCCTCGAAGTCGTAGTACGCGTGCGACTGCACGGGCGGGATCTCGGCCGGCACGCTGGCGCGCGGACCGTCCTCGAACTCCAGCACCCCGCACTCGATCTCGCGGCCGCGCAGCAGCGCCTCCACGATGATCTTCGGGTCGTGGCGCTGGGCCTCCTCGATCGCCTCGTCGAGGCCTTCGAGGGAGTCGACCTTGGTGATGCCGATCGAGGAGCCCGCGCGCGCGGGCTTGATGAACAGCGGCCAGCCGTGCTCACCCGCGAAGTCGATGATCTTCTTGCGGGCGGCGGACTCGTCGCGCTCCCACTCACGGGGCCGGATCACCACGTACGGGCCGACGGGCAGCCCGAAGGAGGTGAACACCCGCTTCATGTACTCCTTGTCCTGGCCGACGGCCGAGGCGAGCACACCCGCACCGACGTACGGGACTCCGGAGAGCTCCAGGAGGCCCTGGAGGGTGCCGTCCTCGCCGTAGGGGCCGTGCAGCATGGGGAAGACGACGTCGACCTCACCCAGGGCCTTGGGGACCGATCCGGGCTCGCTGTAGACGACTTCGCGGTTGGCCGGGTCGACGGGGAGGATCACGCCGCCCTCGTTCGACTCGGCGAGCTGCTCCACGTCCGGCTGGCGCCGGTCGACGATGGCCATCCGGTCCGGTTCGTCGGCTGTGAGCGCCCAACGGCCGTCCCGGGTGATGCCGATCGGCAGGACGTCGTACTTCGTCCGGTCGATGGCGCGCAGGACGGCGCCGGCCGTGACCACGGAGATCCCGTGTTCGGAGCTGCGGCCGCCGAAGACGACGGCCACGCGCGGCTTGCGAGGCGGCTGCTCAGGGCTCTGGGGGAGGTTCTCGGTGCTCATATCGCGTTGAGAGTACCCGTTGGTACGGCGCTGAGTCAGCGCCCCACCGCGGCCGTTGTCCAACGTCGCACGGGTGGTCGCTCAGCGTCGTACGAGCCGTTGCGGAGCGTTGATTCCCGGCGCCGCGGCGCGGATCCTCAGCGGCGCTCGGGCTTGGCGCTGCGCCCCATCAGCTCCTTGACCGCGACGACCGGCGACTTGCCCTCGTGGACGATGCCGACGACCGTCTCGGTGATGGGCATGTCGACGCCGTGCCTGCGGGCCAGATCCAGCACCGACTCACAGGACTTGACGCCCTCGGCGGTCTGCTTGGTGACCGCGATGGTCTCCTGGAGGGTCATGCCCCTGCCGAGGTTGGTGCCGAAGGTGTGGTTGCGCGACAGCGGCGAGGAGCAGGTGGCCACCAGGTCGCCGAGGCCCGCGAGTCCGGAGAAGGTCAACGGGTCGGCGCCCATGACGATGCCGAGTCGGGTGGTCTCGGCGAGTCCACGTGTGATCAGCGAGCCCTTGGCGTTGTCGCCCAGACCCATGCCGTCCGCGATGCCGACGGCGAGACCGATCACGTTCTTCACCGCGCCGCCCAGCTCGCAGCCCACCACGTCGGTGTTGGTGTACGGGCGGAAGTACGGGTTGTGGCTGGCGGCCTGGAGGCGCTGGGCGACCGCTTCGGAGGTGCAGGCGACCACGGCGGCGGCCGGCATCCGGGCGGCGATCTCACGGGCCAGGTTCGGTCCTGTGACCACGGCGATACGGTCGGCGCCGACCTTGGCGACGTCCTCGATCACCTCGCTCATCCGCATCGCGGAACCGAGTTCGACGCCCTTCATGAGGGAGACCAGGACCGTGTCGGGCTCCAGCAGCGGCGTCCACTCGGCGAGATTGCCGCGCAAAGTCTGCGAGGGCACGGCGAGCACGGTGAAATCGGCGTCACGCGCGGCCTCGGCGGCGTCGGTCGTCGCCCGCAGGTTCTCGGGGAGTTCGACGCCCGGCAGGTAGTCCGGGTTCGTACGCGTGGAGTTGACCGCCTCGACGAGCTCGGCCCGCCGCGCCCACAGGGTGACCTCGCACCCCGCGTCGGCGAGCACCATGCCGAAGGCCGTACCCCACGATCCGGTCCCGAAGACGGCCGCCTTGACCGGCTTGCTCACGTGCTCTGCCCCTCTTCCTGCTGTGCCTGTGCCTGCTGCTGGGCCTGTGCCAGCTCCTGAGCCCTCTCCTGGGCCCTGGTACGCCTGCGCTGTTCGATCCGTACCTGGCGCGGGTCGTAGGGCGTCTCAGGGGCCTTCTCTCCGCGGATCCCCTCCAGCTGCGCGGTGATGGCGGCCATGATGACCTCGGTGGCCTCCTTCAGGAGGTCCGGGCTCATCTCCTTGTCGTAGAAACGCGACAGGTCCACCGGAGGGCCCGCGAGAACGTGGTGGGTCTTGCGCGGAAGGAGGTTGGGCTTCTTGGCGTACGGCGGCAGCAGTTCGTTGGCACCCCACTGGGCGACCGGAATCACCGGGCACTTGGTCTGCAGGGCGACCCGGGCGGCGCCGGTCTTGCCGGTCATCGGCCAGCCGTCGGGGTCGCGGGTGAGGGTGCCCTCGGGGTAGAACGCGACGCACTCGCCGCGCTCCACGGCGTCGATCGCGGCCCGGAACGCGCTCAGCGCGTCGGTGCTCTCGCGGTACACGGGGATCTGTCCGGTGCCGCGCATCGCGGCCCCCACGAATCCCTTCCTGAAAAGCCCGGCCTTGGCCAGGAAACGCGGAACACGCCCAGTGTTGTACTGATAGTGGGCATACGCGAACGGGTCCACATGCGAATTGTGGTTCACCGCGGTGATAAATCCGCCCTCAGCCGGAATGTTCTCCATTCCGCGCCAGTCCCGCTTGATCAGAACCACCAGTGGTGGTTTGCAGAGGACCGCTGCGAAGCGGTACCAGAAGCCGATTCTGCGGCGGGGCACGCGGACACCTTCCTCTTAGAGCCTGGGGGGCCGCACAAGTGTCGCCCCAGGCCGCCTGTCTGTCGAGAACACCGTACGCCCCGACGTCCGGACCGCCAGGGGTGCCGGGTCACAATGGGCGCGACAAGGGAGGAACGGAGCGCTCGTGCAGTGGACCTTGGTCATCCCCCTCAAAGCCTTGGCGCGGGCCAAGAGCAGGCTCTCGGACACCGCCGCCGACGCGGTGCGCCCCGGACTCGCCCTCGCCTTCGCGCAGGACACCGTGGCGGCCGCGCTGGCCTGCGCGGCGGTCGGCGATGTGGCGGTCGTCACGGACGACGCGCTGGCCGGGCGGGAGCTGGCCGCACTGGGGGCGTGGATCGTGCCGGACGAGCCGGGAGGCGGTCTGAACGCCGCGCTGGCACACGGGACGGCGGCCGTACGCTCCCGAAGTCCCGAATGCGCCGTGGCCGCCCTGAACGCCGATCTGCCCGCGTTGCGTCCCCTGGAATTGACCCGGGTACTCGATGCCGCCGCCGAATTCCCGCGTGCTTTTCTCTCCGATGCGGCCGCAATCGGCACCACTCTGCTGGCCGCATCCCCCGGCCGGGAATTGCGCCCCGCCTTCGGCACCGATTCCCGAGCCCGTCATCGCGCCTCGGGAGCCGCGGAACTCCTCCTCACCGCGGTGGATTCCGTACGCCAGGACGTGGACACCGGCGACGATCTGCGCGCGGCGCTCGCCCTGGGGGTGGGCCCGCGCACGGCCACACTGGCGGCGAAACTCCTGATCCCGGGCCAACCCGGTACCTGAACGCACCTGGCCGCGCGAACCGGCGTTCACCGAAGCCCGGTCAGGTCCGCCGGACCCACCGGCGGCGCGCACCGGCGCTGGATAGGCTTTCGGCATGCAGGCGACCGCGTACACGTACGACCCCGACACCCGTAGCGGACAGGTGCTGCTCGACGACGGCACGCCGGTGCCCTTCGACGGCGCGGCGTTCGACGCCGGCGGGCTCAGGCTGCTGCGCCCGGGACAGCGCGTGCGCATCGAGACCGAGGGTGACGGCGAGGCCCGCCGGATCACCCTGGTGACGCTCCAGACCTTCTGACCGGACCTTCCGGCCGCACCTGCGCCAGACCTCCGCCGGCCCTTCGGCGTACCGTCTGACCAGGCCCTCTCACCAGGTCCCGGACACGCCGCGGGCCGGGCTCCCCATGGGAGTCCGGCCCGGCGCGTGAGTTGCCCTGCGCCCCAGCTTCTAGCGGGCGGTGGCCTTCTTGGCGGTGGTCTTGCGAGCCGTCGACTTCTTGGCGGGGGCCTTCTTGGCGGTCGCCTTCTTCGCCGGGGCCTTCTTGGCGGTGGCCTTCTTGGCGGTGGTCTTCTTCGCCGCGGTCTTCTTGGCGGTCGCCGTGGTCTTCTTGGCGGTCGTCTTCTTCGCGGTCGCCGTGGTCTTCTTCGCCGCGGTGGTGGTCTTCTTCGCGGCCGTCTTCTTCACGGCGGCGGTGGTCTTCTTCGCGGCCGTCGCCCTCTTGGCGGTGGTGGCCTTCTTGGCCGCGGCCTTCTTCACGGTCGCCGCGGCGCCGCCGGTCAGGCTGCCCTTGGGCGCCTTCTTGACCGCGACCTCGCCACCACGCGGGAGCTTCTTCGAGCCGCTCACCAGGTCTTTGAAGCCCTGACCCGCGCGGAAGCGCGGCACAGAGGTCTTCTTGACCCGAACACGCTCACCGGTCTGCGGGTTGCGGGCGTAACGAGCCGGACGGTCGACCTTCTCGAAGGAACCGAAGCCGGTGACCGAGACCCGGTCTCCGCCGACAACTGCACGGACGATCGCGTCCAGTACGGCGTCGACCGCGTCGGCGGCCTGCTGACGCCCGCCGACCTTGTCGGCAATCGCTTCTACGAGCTGCGCCTTGTTCACGTCTTCCCCTTCGGAGACATTGCCCGAACGAATGCGTTCAAGCTTTTTCGCACGTTAGGCAGATATATACCGCAAATCAAACACGAAACGGGCTAATCACCCTTGTGCCGCAACGAACTCGGGCTGTCGCGGAGTTCCTCAGCGTTCCCCTTCGAGGAATCGACCCTCGTCGAGGTCGCTGGTGAACCGCTCCAGCCGCCTTGTCGCGTCGGCGAGATCGTGCTTGGCCACGGCCGTAATGACCAGCAGCTTCCGGGTCAGCGCCATCCGTACGCCCTCCGGGACTTGCAGTGCGCGCACTCTTGTGTGCGCTTCCTTCAGTTGGGCCGCGACTGCCGCATAGAGCTCGAGTTGGCCGTCGTGTTCCATGCACAGATTGTGCCATCTGGGGCGAGTTGTCGCCTGCCCAGGGGGTAACTGCCGTACCTGGAGAGGGTCCTGAGCGCCCCGGAGCGCCGCGGCCCCAAGAGGCGCGTACCCAGGCAATCTCCTTTGTAACTAGGGGAGTTGAGGCCCCCCGAAGGGGCGTTCGGAGGCAGACACAGCTGTACCCCCAACCGTCCACGATTGGGGGTACAGAGGGGTGTTGCGGTGGCTGAAATCAGCCCTGCCTCAGCCGCGAAGCGGCCCGGGCGTCAGACCTGGAGCGTCTTCGGCTTGTACGACGGCCGCTTGGTCTCGTACTCCGCGATGTCGCCCTCGTTCTGGAGGGTGATGGAGATGTCGTCCAGGCCGTTCAGCAGCCGCCAGCGGGCGTTCTCGTCGAGCTCGAAGGCCGCGGTGATGCCCTCGGCGCGCACCTCGCGGGCCTCCAGGTCGACCGTGATCTCGGCCTCGGGGTCCTTTTCCGTCAGCTCCTGGAGCGCGTCCACGACCTTCTGCTCCAGAACCACCGTGAGCAGGCCGTTCTTGAGCGAGTTGCCCCGGAAGATGTCCGCGAACCGGGACGAGATGACGGCCTTGAAGCCGTAGTTCTGCAGCGCCCAGACGGCGTGCTCGCGGGAGGAGCCGGTGCCGAAGTCGGGGCCCGCGACCAGGACCGTGGCGCCCTTGCGCTCGGGCTGGTTGAGGATGAAGGACGAGTCCTTGCGCCAGGCCTCGAACAGCCCGTCCTCGAAGCCGTCCCTGGTCACCTTCTTGAGCCAGTGGGCGGGGATGATCTGGTCGGTGTCGACGTTGCTGCGGCGCAGCGGAACGGCCCGGCCGGTGTGCGTGACGAATGCTTCCATGACTTCTCAGACTCCAGCGGGCACGGGGGCGTCGGACAGGTCGGCCGGGGAGGCCAGGTGGCCCAGCACCGCGGTCGCGGCGGCCACCTGCGGCGATACGAGGTGCGTACGACCGCCCTTGCCCTGCCTGCCCTCGAAGTTACGGTTCGAGGTGGACGCGGAGCGCTCACCGGGGGCCAGCTGGTCGGGGTTCATGCCCAGGCACATCGAGCAGCCCGCGTGCCGCCACTCGGCGCCGGCCTCCTTGAAGACCACGTCCAGGCCCTCGGAGACGGCCTGCAGACCGACCCGCGCGGAACCGGGGACGACCAGCATCCGTACGCCGTCGGCGACTTTGCGGCCCTCGACGATCGCGGCGGCGGCGCGCAGGTCCTCGATGCGGCCGTTGGTGCAGGAACCTACGAAGACGGTGTCGACCTTGATGTCGCGCAGCGGCTGTCCGGCGGTCAACCCCATGTACTCCAGGGCCTTTTCGGCGGCCATGCGCTCCGAAGCGTCTTCGTACGAAGCCGGGTCGGGGACGGACGCCGAAAGCGGCGCTCCCTGGCCGGGGTTGGTGCCCCAGGTGACGAACGGCGCCAGCGACGGGCCGTCGATGACGACCTCGGCGTCGAAGACCGCGTCCTCGTCCGACTTCAGGGTCTTCCAGTACGCGACCGCGGCGTCCCACTCCTCGCCCTCGGGGGCGTGCGCACGGCCCTTGAGGTACTCGAAGGTGGTCTCGTCGGGGGCGATCATGCCCGCGCGGGCGCCGGCCTCGATCGACATGTTGCAGATGGTCATCCGGGCTTCCATCGAGAGCTTCTCGATGGCGGGGCCGCGGTATTCCAGGATGTAGCCCTGGCCGCCACCCGTACCGATCTTGGCGATGATCGCCAGGATCAGGTCCTTGGCGGTGACGCCGTCGGGCAGCTCGCCGTCGACCGTGATGGCCATGGTCTTGGGGCGGGCCAGCGGCAGCGTCTGGGTGGCCAGCACATGCTCGACCTGCGAGGTGCCGATGCCGAACGCCAGCGCGCCGAAGGCGCCGTGCGTGGAGGTGTGGGAGTCGCCACAGACCACGGTGGTGCCGGGCTGGGTCAGACCCAGCTGCGGTCCCACCACGTGGACGACGCCCTGCTCGACGTCACCCAGCGAGTGCAGCCGTACACCGAACTCGGCGCAGTTCTTGCGCAGGGTCTCCAGCTGGACCCGGGAGACCGGGTCCGCGATGGGCTTGTCGATGTCGAGGGTCGGGGTGTTGTGATCCTCGGTGGCGATGGTGAGGTCGAGACGGCGCACGGGACGCCCGGCCTGGCGGAGGCCGTCGAAGGCCTGCGGGCTGGTCACCTCGTGCAGCAGGTGCAGATCGATGAAGAGAAGGTCGGGCTCGCCCTCGGCGCGCCGGACGACGTGGTCGTCCCAGACCTTCTCCGCGAGTGTCCTACCCATCGCTTTCCCTCCGGCCGGCCTGTGTGGCGCCGGCCCAACTAGAGATTTCCGGGGCGGCGGCGTCCGTACCCCTCGTCCGGACGCCCTCCACCGGGCCCGTTGGTCCGCGGGCCGCTGTGTCTACAAGGGTGGCGCGTTCCACCGAAAATTGAACTTGCGTTTCACAGAGTGAGACGCGAGTATCGTTGCATGGACAACAGTAGCGGCGTCGGCGTTCTGGACAAGGCAGCCCTTGTCCTGAGCGCTCTGGAGTCCGGTCCGGCCACCCTCGCGGGACTGGTCGCGGCGACCGGACTGGCACGACCCACGGCACATCGCCTCGCCGTGGCACTTGAACACCACCGCATGGTGGCGCGTGACATGCAGGGCCGCTTCATTCTCGGCCCCCGCCTCGCCGAGCTGGCCGCGGCCGCGGGCGAGGACCGTCTCCTCGCGACGGCCGGCCCGGTGCTCACGCACCTGCGCGACATCACGGGCGAGAGCGCCCAGCTCTATCGCCGCCAGGGCGACATGCGCATCTGCGTCGCCGCGGCCGAGCGTCTGTCCGGCCTGCGGGACACGGTCCCGGTCGGCTCGACGCTGACGATGAAGGCCGGCTCCTCGGCGCAGATCCTGATGGCCTGGGAGGAGCCGGAGCGCCTGCACCGCGGTCTCCAGGGCGCCCGCTTCACCGCCACGGCGCTCTCGGGTGTACGGCGCCGGGGCTGGGCTCAGTCGATCGGCGAGCGCGAGCCGGGCGTCGCGTCGGTCTCCGCGCCCGTACGCGGTCCCTCGAACCGGGTGGTGGCCGCCGTCTCGGTCTCCGGTCCGATCGAGCGCCTGACCCGCCACCCGGGCCGTATGCACGCCCAGGCGGTCATCGACGCCGCCGCCCGTCTCTCCGAGGCCCTCCGCCGCACGGGCTGAGCCACACCTCCAGTACGACACCGGGGGACGAGCCGGCCTCAACGCCGCGGCAGGCTCACCCCCCGGACACCTACCCGCACGATCCGATCAACCCGCCGCTGTCCCGGCCTCCGCCCCCGCCCTGGGCGACCGGTGAGCGAACCGGTCCGCCGCCCGCCGCCCCCGCTTCTCCACGGGCAACGCCCCGTACGCGGCCGCGAGCCCGAAGGGCGGCATGTCCGCGTAGATCGACTCGTACGACCCCTCCGGCACCACATACGCCTCGTGCCAGATCCCCACGTGCTGCCGCACCTTCCCCGCCCGTTCCTTGCGGTTGATGATCGCCCACACCCTGTGATGGAACATGTCGGGCGCCGACGCGTACGCGTACAGCTTCTCCTTGGACTCCCAGTACTGGACGACGTAGTACGTCCGTGGTGACGCCGTCAGCAGCACCCTGCCGAGCAGGCCTCGACTGCCGTCCTTCTCCAGGTCGCGCACCATGCGCAGCATGGCGAAGAACACCGGTACCCATTGGTGCACCGCCCAGAAGTGGTTGACACGCATGCCGATCAGCAGGACGACCACGTCCCCCTCGGCCGCCGCGGTGGTACGGCCTGCGGCCACGGGCTTCCCGAACATGTCGTCCCCCTATTGGTTAGCGGCACTATCCGATGGCGTCTGTTTGGATAGTGCCGCCACCCAAGGAAGGGCGCAAGGGATGCGGCTGTCGGAGTTGAGCGAGCGCAGCGGGGTGTCCACCGCGACGATCAAGTACTACCTGCGCGAGGGGCTGTTGGCTCCGGGCCGCCGGATCAGTGCGACGACGGCGGAGTACGACGAGAGCCATCTGCGCCGGCTGCGGCTGGTGCGGGCACTGATCCAGGCGGGCCGGGTCCCCGTGGCCACGGCCAAGGAGATCCTCGGGCACGTCGACGACGAGTCCCTGGGCCGGACGATCCGGCTGGGCGCGGCCCTGTGGGCGCTGCCGCAGGAGCCCGAACCGGACGAGCGGGACCCGGCCGTCCAGTCCGCGCGCCACGAGGTGGACCGGCTGCTGGAGTCGCTGGGCTGGGAGAGCGCCCGGGAGCTCAGCACCCTCTCCCCCGTGCACCGCTCCCTGGTGTCGGCGGTGGCCACGCTCATCCGGCTCGGCTACGCCTGGGACGCCGAACTCATGGCACCGTACGCACAGTTGATGCACCAGGCGGCTGTCCGCGACCTGGACTTCCTGGAGAAGCATCCCTCGGAGGAGGAGAAGGTCGAGACGGCGGTCGCGGCGGCGATTCTCTTCGAGCCGGTCCTCAAGGCGCTGCACCGACTGGCCCAGGAGGAGGAGTCGGCCCGGCGCTACGGCATCGAGTGACGCGTACGGCATCCGGGGCGGGCGGAGTGCGGGACGGCGGAGTCCGTGAACCCAGGGGCGGGACCGTCGGCTCCGGACCCCGTAAACGCCGATGGACCCCCACCGAAGTGGAGGCCCATCGAACTCACGTACCCCCGACCGGATTCGAACCGGCGCTACCGCCTTGAGAGGGCGGCGTGCTAGGCCGCTACACAACGGGGGCAAGGATCACAACTGATCCAGCTGGGCTACCAGGACTCGAACCTAGAACAACGGAACCAGAAACCGTCGTGTTGCCAATTACACCATAGCCCAAAGATGGTCTAGACCACTGCGTACCCCCGACCGGATTCGAACCGGCGCTACCGCCTTGAGAGGGCGGCGTGCTAGGCCGCTACACAACGGGGGCCCTAGCGATCCTGCATGAGAGGCAGCGGGTGCGACCCGGACTGCCTTCCTGGGAAGGATCTGTACCCCCGACCGGATTCGAACCGGCGCTACTGCCGTGAGAGGGCAGCGTGCTAGGCCGCTACACAACGGGGGCGTCGCGGAGCTGGTCTCCGCGTGTGCAGATAAGCTCTGCGAGCTGGCCTACCAGGACTCGAACCTAGACTAACGGAACCAGAAACCGTCGTGCTGCCAATTACACCATAGGCCACTGAAACTCAATCCCCTGCGGGGATCTTGTTTTAGCTTGCGCCTCCGGTTTCGGACCTTTCGGCCCGCTCTCGGCGGCGCAGGAAGAACATTACCTGAAGGTGGACGGCGCTCCAAAACGGGTATCGGCGCCGACGATCGCGGGGAGTTCGGACAGCGAGGCGATCCGGTGCGGGCCGACGGGCGTGTCGCCGACGGCCCGGCCGCCCTCGCGGTCGAGCCAGACCGACAGCAGACCGGCGTCGGCGGCTCCCCGCCCGTCGATCTCCGGGTGGTCGCCGACGTACGCGACGTGCCGCGGGGCGAGTTCCAGGGCCTCGCAGGCCGCGTGGAAGGCCTGGGCGTCCGGCTTGGAGACGCCGAGCTCGGCGGCGCACAGGACGGCCTCGAAGCGGTCGCGCACGCCGAGGACGCGCAGCTTGCGGTCCTGGACGGTGAGGCTGGAGTTCGACAGCACCCCGTGCCGGTGGCTGGCGGCGAGGGCGTCCAGGACGGGCAGCACGTCCGGGAAGAGGGTCCAGGCGGCCTCGTAGTGCGTGAGGTACCGCTGGAACCAGGCGTCGGCCTCGGCGTCCGTCAGCCGCTCGCCCAGGAAGACCCGGACACGGTCCCGGCGCTGCCCCTCGAAGTCGGTCTCCCCCGCCGAGAAGCGCGCCCACTGCTGGTCGGTGATCTCCCGCCAGTGCGCGAGGGCCTGCTCGGCGGACTCGTACGCGTCGAGCAGCCCCTCGGCCGCCAGGTGACCGTGCATGCCGGTGCGGTCGGCGGTGGTGTAGTCGAAGAGGGTGTCGTCCACGTCCCAGATCACGGCCCTGATGGTCATGGTTCGACGGTATCCCGGAGTGTGCTTCCCGTGTCGGCCGGTTGACGCTTGTCACGCCGGTGAACCGTCGGCGACGGCCTCGACCGCCGCCCCACGGGCGGAAATTGGGCCGGGCGCGGCGCCACGGCACACGACGAGGGGGCGGCGTCCGAACCGGACGTCGCCCCCTCGTCTCGTCGTACGACGTGCGGCTACAGCTTCGCCAGCGCCGCGTCGATGCGGGCCAGGGTCTTCTCCCTGCCCAGGATCTGCAGGGACTCGAAGAGCGGCAGGCCCACCGTGCGGCCGGTGACGGCGACGCGGACCGGGGCCTGTGCCTTGCCGAGCTTGAGGCCGTGCTCCTCACCGGCGGCCAGGACGGCCTCCTTGAGGGACTCCGGGGAGGACCAGTCGGCGGCGTCCAGCTTCTCGCGGGCCGTGCGGAGCAGGGCGTCGCTGCCCTCCTTCATGGCCTTCGTCCAGGAGGCCTCGTCGACGGCCGGCTCCGGCAGGAACAAGAAGTCGACGTTGTCCGTGATCTCGGAGAGGACCTTCATCCGCGACTGGGCGTACGGGGCGATCGCCTGCCACTTCGCCTCGTCGAAGTCCTCCGGCGCCCAGGGGGCGAACGGGGCCCGCAGCCAGGGGGCGCAGCGCTCGGTGAAGTCCTTCACGTCGAGCAGGCGGATGTGGTCGGCGTTGATCGCCTCGCACTTCTTCAGGTCGAAGCGGGCCGGGTTCGGGTTCACGTCCGTGACGTCGAAGGCGGCGACCATCTCGTCGATGGAGAAGATGTCGCGGTCCGCCGAGAGCGACCAGCCGAGCAGGGAGAGGTAGTTCAGCAGGCCCTCGGGGAGGAAACCGCGCTCCCTGTAGAGGTTGAGCGAGGACTCCGGGTCGCGCTTGGAGAGCTTCTTGTTGCCTTCGCCCATCACGTACGGGAGGTGGCCGAAGGCCGGGGTCTCCTTGGCGATGCCCAGCTCGGTCAGCGCCTTGTAGAGGGCGATCTGCCGCGGGGTGGAGGAGAGCAGGTCCTCGCCGCGCAGGACGTGGGTGATCTCCATCAGGGCGTCGTCGACCGGGTTGACCAGGGTGTACAGCGGCGCGCCGTTGGCACGGACGATGCCGTAGTCCGGGACGTTCTCCGGGAGGTACGTGATCTCACCGCGGACCAGGTCGTCGAAGGTGATCGCCTCGTCGGGCATCCGGAAGCGGACGATGGACGTGCGGCCCTCGGCCACGTAGGCGGCCTTCTGCTCGTCGGTGAGGTCGCGGCAGTGGCCGTCGTAGCCGGAGGGCTTGCCGGCGGCGCGGGCGGCCTCGCGGCGGGCGTCCAGCTCCTCGGTGGAGCAGTAGCAGTGGTACGCGTGGCCGGCGTCCAGCAGCTTCTGGGCGACATCCTTGTAGATGTCCATGCGCTGCGACTGGCGGTACGGCGCGTGCGGGCCGCCGATCTCGGGGCCCTCGTCCCAGTCGAAGCCCAGCCAGCGCATCGAGTCGAGCAGCTGGTTGTACGACTCCTCGGAGTCGCGGGCCGCGTCGGTGTCCTCGATGCGGAAGACCAGGGTGCCTTCGTTGTGCCGGGCGAACGCCCAGTTGAACAGGGCGGTGCGGACCAGGCCCACGTGGGGGTTGCCGGTCGGGGACGGACAGAAACGTACGCGTGGGGGCACCCCCTGTCCGAGCGGAGTCGAGGACTTGGGGGAGTTCGCGTTAGCCACGCTTGATCACCTTGTTGGTGAGAGTGCCGATGCCTTCGATGGTGACGGCGACCTCGTCGCCGACGTTCAGGGGGCCGACCCCAGCCGGGGTGCCGGTGAGGATCACGTCGCCGGGGAGCAGCGTCATGGCCTCGGTGATGTTGACGATCAGGTCCTCGACGGAGTGGATCATCTCGCTGGTGCGGCCGAGCTGGCGCTGCGAGCCGTTGACCGTGCACTGGATCGTGATGCCCTCGGCGATCGCGGCGAGGTCGAGGTCCGTCTCCACCCAGGGGCCGAGCGGGCAGGAGTTGTCGAAGCCCTTGGCCCGGGCCCACTGCTTCTCGCGCTTCTGGACGTCACGCGCGGTGACGTCGTTGGCGCAGGTGTAACCGAGGATGACGTCCTTGACGCGCTCGCGCGGGACCTCGCGGCACATGCGGCCGATGACCACGGCGAGCTCGGCCTCGTGGTGCAGCTCGCTGGAGAAGGAGGGGTACTGGATGTCGTCGCCGGGGCCGATCACCGAGGTCGACGGCTTGAAGAAGGCGAACGGGGCGTCGGGCACCTCGTTGCCGAGCTCCTTCGCGTGCTCCGCGTAGTTGCGGCCGAAGGCCACGACCTTGTTCGGGAGCACCGGCGGCAGCAGCCGCACCTTGCTCAGCGGGACCTTCGTACCGGAGAGCTCGAAGTCCGCGAACGGAATGCCCTTGATGATGTCGAGGACGAGTTCGTCCGGCTTGTCGCCCTCGACCGCGCCGAAAGCGACGTTGCCGTCGATGGAGAATCTGGCGATGCGCACGGGATCCTTGCGCCCCTCACTGAGCTGGCTGGAGTCTGACGCTCCAGGCTAACGCGGGGAGGGGGCCGAGCTTCGCGTATATCCGCCGGTGGGCCGCAAGCCGTGTGCGCCAGGCGGTGTCCACCGTGTGCGCCGGTTCGCTGTCCACCGTGCGTGCCGGTTCGCCGTCCACCGTGCGTGCCGCTTCGCTCTCCGCCGTGCGTGGCCACCGCCGACCACCAGCGCCGGAGGGCATCACCCGCATGCCCCGCCGGCCATCGGCCGTATGTGGCGGTCGGCCGTCGACCAAGTGCGCGGGGCGACCGTCGACCATGCGTGCCGTCCGCCGGCCGTCGGCGTCGGGCGGCCCATCAGCCACCTGCGGCGGCCGACCCCCGGTGCAGTGAGTCGGCGGCGGTCCGCGTGCGTATTACTCGGCGACGGCGGCCGTGACCGGGGCTTCCATCAGGATGGTGCGGCGGGGGTTGGCGGTCTGGGTGGGGAGGTCGACCGAGTGCTCCGGCTGCTCCGGCGTCTGCAGCGCGTCGGCGTCCTCGAGGTGCGCCAGCGTGGTGCGTCGCGGGTTGGCTATGTTGCGGAACATCATCGTCGTCTTCACTGTTGTCCCAGACCTCGTCTTGGTGGGCGCCGCGGGGGGTCAAGGACCGCCGGGTCGGCGCGGGTTGTCGGATTTGCCATCCCTGTAAAGCGTCAGGCTAAACATGCAATTCCCGGTCGAAGCCGTGAAGACCTCATGATCGCCGTGTGAGTTTGCTCACTTACTAGCAGGCAAACCGGTCAATTCAGGCCGCCAACCCAGCTCGGCGAAACGGACATTGCTCCACTGAACCCAACATTCCGCTCCTGATCATCGCGACTGGGACACCCCTCGCGAACCCATGGCTCGTAGGCATACGCCCTTTATGTACGAGATCACTTTCTACGTCTCGTAACGCATCCCTCACAAGGTGTCACGGTGGTCACAGCCTGGTACACGGGCCTTGTTGGAGATCCTGCACTGTGCTGGAATTCCACGGACCGCTGCGGGATCGAACCGGCGCACAGGGGGCGCGACTCAGCGCCGGGTGGCGGCGGGAAGGGGGAGCAGCGCCGGTCACTCACGACCACACCTGGGGGTGCGCCTGCGCCCCTGAACGACGCCGACACCGTCCCGCCGTTTTCGCGGAGGGGCGCCTGGTCCAGAGGTTGCGACGCTAGTGCAGGGACGTTTCAAGAGGGATGGCAGCGCTTCGGCGGAGCCGGAGCCGCACGGCGGGACCGACCGCGGTTCCTCGCCCCAGCACGCCCAGAACCCGGGACAATCAGAACTCGGCGGCGGTGAGCGCTCCGCGCGCCCCGGCGCGAAGGCTCCCGACCAACCACCCGCGAAGCCGAGCGGTCCCCCCGGCCCCGGCTCCCGAATAGCCCTGCGCAACTGGCGCATCTCCACGCGTCTGGTGTCGCTGCTCGCGCTCCCCGTGGTCGCCGCGACCACCCTGGGTGCCCTGCGCATCAACCAGTCGATGGACGACATCCAGCAGCTCGACAACATGAAGCTGCTGACCGACATGACCAAGCAGGCGACCGAGCTCGCCGCCGCCCTCCAGAAGGAGCGCGACCAGTCGGCCGGCCCGCTCGCGCACGGCGCGAAGCCCACCGACATCACGGTCAAGGGAGTCCGCGACGCGACGGACGTCGCCAAGCAGCAGTTCATCGAGGGCACCCAGGAGATCGACACCGCCAGCGCGAACGGACAGCTCACCGGTGTCCGTGACAGCCTCGTGGCCATCGCGGGCGAGCTGAACAAGCTGAGCACCATCCGCAACGGCGCCTACAGCGACGCCAAGAACTCCTCGCAGACGGTCGACGGGTACCACCGCCTCATCACCCAGCTGATCAACCTCTCCCAGGACATGGCCGAGGCGACCAGCAACCCGGAGATGATCTCGCGCACCCGCGCCCTGTCGGCCTTCTCCTCCGCCAAGGAGTACGCCTCCGTCCAGCGCGCCGTCATCGCCGCCGCGCTGCCCGCGGGCAACACCACCTTCGGCCAGCTCTCCGAGAACGACCGGCTGTACGCGAACTCCGCGCAGGACAGCGAGGCCTCCGAGCGCACCAGCTTCGCGAGCATCTACGGCAGCGGGGCGGAAGACCTCACCAAGCCGATCGACCAGGGCAACCCGACCATCCAGGCCGCCGACGCGTACTCCAACCGCGTACTCGGCTCGACGGGCGGTCTGAACACCCAGGACAAGCGCTCGTACAAGGACTGGGTCGACGACGACACGGCCAAGATCGAGCAGATGTCGAAGATCGAGCTGACGCTGCTCAACCAGATGGAGCAGAAGGCCCGTGAGCTGAAGAACGCCTCCCAGCAGGAGGCGATCATCTCCGGTGCGCTGATCCTGCTGGTCCTCGGCGTCTCTCTCGTCGGCGCCTTCGTCGTGGCCCGCTCCATGATCCGCTCGCTGCGCCGGCTCCAGGACACCGCGACCAAGGTCGCCCAGGACCGTCTGCCCGAGCTGGTCAAGCAGCTCTCCGAGTCCGACCCGCAGGACGTCGACACCTCCGTCGAGTCCGTCGGTGTGCACTCCCGGGACGAGATCGGCCAGGTGGCCGCGGCCTTCGACGACGTGCACCGCGAGGCCGTCCGACTGGCCGCCGAGCAGGCCCTCCTGCGAGGCAACGTCAACGCGATGTTCACCAACCTCTCGCGCCGCTCCCAGGGCCTCATCCAGCGTCAGCTCTCGCTCATCTCCGAGCTGGAGTCCCGCGAGGCAGACCCGGACCAGCTGTCCTCCCTCTTCAAGCTCGACCACCTCGCGACCCGCATGCGCCGTAACGGTGAGAACCTCCTCGTTCTCGCCGGTGAAGAGCCCGGCCGCCGCTGGACCCGCCCGGTCCCGCTGGTCGACGTGCTCCGCGCCGCCGCCTCCGAGGTGGAGCAGTACGAGCGCATCGAGCTGTCCTCGGTCCCGACGACGCAGGTCGCCGGACGAGTCGTCAACGACCTCGTGCACCTGCTCGCCGAGCTCCTCGAGAACGCCACCTCGTTCTCCTCCCCGCAGACCAAGGTCAAGGTCACCGGTCACGCGCTGCCCGACGGCCGCGTGCTGATCGAGATCCACGACACCGGTATCGGCCTCTCCCCCGAGGACCTGGCCGCGATCAACGAGCGGCTCGCCTCGCCGCCCACCGTGGACGTCTCCGTCTCCCGCCGCATGGGTCTGTTCGTGGTCGGTCGTCTGTCGCAGCGCCACGGCATCCGTATCCAGCTGCGTCCGTCCGACTCCGGTGGCACCACCGCACTCGTCATGCTCCCCGTCGATGTCGCCCAGGGCGGCAAGAAGGCTCCGGGCAAGCCGGGTCCGGGTGGTTCCGGTGGTCCGGCCGCCGCACAGGCCTCGGCCGGTGTCGCGGCGGCCCGCCGCGGCGGCCAGGGCGGCAGTCCGTCCCTCGGGGCGGGTGCCCCCGCCGGTGGCGGCGGCGGTCTCCTCGGTGCCCAGCCGCAGCGCGGACAGGTCGGCGCCGGTCAGGGTCCGCGGGCCGCGCTCCCCGGCAGCAACCAGGGCGGTCGTCCTGGCGGCGCCCCGGGTGGAGCGCGTGGACCGCAGAGTCCCGGCAACCAGCAGCAGGGCAGGCCGGCCCCGGCCGGTGCGGGCGCATTCGGACAGGGTCCGCAGGGCTTGCAGGCCGCCGGAACCGGCGCCCCCCAGGGCTTCGGAGACGGACCCGCAACCCGCCAGGGCTTCGACTTCGGTGACAACAGCGGCCCCGCGGCCGCTCCTCCGCAGCAGCCCGCGGGCAACAAGGGCGGCGGCCGCCGCAGGCCGCAGCTGCCCGGACGCGGGGGTCCGCGGGCCGAACTGCCCGGTGGCAGCCCGCAGCAGTCCCGGCCGAGCTGGAGCGACGACAACGCGCAGCCGCCGGTGCCGCGCGCGTCCCTCGACGCCCCGCGCGGTCACGAGGAACCCGACTCCACTTCGCGCATGCCGCGGATCGACGACCGGCAGGACCCGGCCGCGACCTCGGAGATGCCGCGGATCGACGACCGTCAGGGTCCCGCCGCCACTGCGGGATTCCCTCGTCCCGACTTCGACGCCCCGCGCCCCGGCGTGAACGCGCCGCAGAACAACGGGCAGAACAGCGGTCAGTTCGTCCGCCCCGACGTGTACGGCCCCTCGGGCACGGCTCCGGCCGCCCCGAGCCCGTCCACCACGGGCCAGTTCGCCACCCCGGGCTACGGCGCCTCCCAGGGCCCGTCGTCCACGGGCCAGTTCGCGACGCCCGGCTACGGCGCCTCCCAGGACCCGTCGTCGACCGGCCAGTTCGCGACGCCCGGCTACGGCAACCGCCAGGACCCCTCGTCCACCGGCCAGTTCGAGCGCCCGGCGCCTCCGCAGCAGCGGCCCACGCGTCCGCAGGAGCCCGAGGCGCTGCCTCCGGCGACGGGCCCCGGTGACGGACGTACGCCGCTGTACGACACGCTGGAGACCAACTGGTTCCACGGTCAGGCGAACGGCGCCCAGAACGGCTCCCCCAACGGAGCTCACAACGGCGCCCAGAACAACGGCGTCCACACCAACGGCTCGCAGCCCTCGCAGCAGCCGCCGCAGACCCCCACAGCACCACCGCAACGGCCGGCCGCCGCACCGGCCTCCGCCAACTGGCGCACCTCGCCGAACGACGACCTCGTCCGGCAGGCAGAACGCGTCCGTCAACCGTCGGCGGGCGGGGTCACCACCTCAGGCCTGCCGCGCCGCGTCCCGCGAGCCAACCTCGTCGCGGGCACGGCACAGCAGCAACAGCACCAAACTGGTCCGCAGGTCTCCCGTGCGCCTGATGACGTACGCGGCCGGCTGACCAATCTCCGTAGGGGCATTCAGCAGGGTCGACAGGCCGGTACCGGCCAGACCGGCAGCTTCCCCAGCCCCACTCACCAGCAGGAGCGTTAGTTGAGCCCGATGAGCCAGGCGGCACAGAACCTGAACTGGTTGATCACCAACTTTGTGGACAACACCCCCGGGGTGTCCCACACCGTCGTCGTGTCCGCCGACGGGCTCCTTCTGGCCATGTCCGAAGGATTCCCACGCGACCGCGCCGACCAGCTTGCGGCCGTCGCCTCCGGTCTGACCTCGCTGACCGCCGGGGCCTCCCGGATCTTCGAGGGCGGCACGGTGGCCCAGACGGTCGTCGAAATGGAGCGCGGCTTCCTCTTCCTCATGTCCGTCTCGGACGGCTCGTCCCTGGCGGTCCTCTCCCACCCGGAGTGCGACATCGGCCTCGTCGGCTACGAGATGGCGCTGCTCGTCGATCGGGCGGGTGCCGTACTCACGCCGGACCTGCGCGCTGAACTCCAGGGAAGTCTGCTCCACTAAAGGGCCCTGGTTCTAGAGACTGCACGAAATCACCGTCCGGCCGCCACAATCCCCCCACCGGCCCCAACAGACGGCACGAATGACCGACTTGCTGTCCCGTCCGGAGGATTCATGACCCCGCCCACCGCCTCTCATGATCCGTACGCACAGCCGTACGGGGACGAGGGCGACCAGCCGCTGGTACGTCCGTACGCGATGACCGGCGGCCGGACCCGGCCGCGGTACCAACTCGCCATCGAGGCGCTGATCAGCACTACGGCCGACCCCGCGCAGCTGATGGGGCTGCTCCCCGAGCACCAGCGGATCTGCCACCTGTGCCGTGAGGTCAAGTCGGTGGCCGAGGTGTCGGCCCTCCTGTCCATGCCGCTCGGTGTGGCCAGGATCCTCGTCGCGGACCTCGCGGAGGCCGGACTCGTCGCCATTCACCAGCCTGGCGGCGATGAGAACAACGGCGGCGCGCCGGACGTGACTTTGCTCGAAAGGGTGCTCAGTGGACTTCGCAAGCTCTGACGGAGGTAGGACGACCACCTCCGCGAAGATCGTGGTGGCGGGAGGCTTCGGCGTGGGTAAAACCACGTTCGTCGGCGCCGTCTCGGAGATCAACCCGCTGCGCACCGAGGCCGTCATGACGTCCGCGTCCGCCGGCATCGACGACCTCACGCACACCGGAGACAAGACGACGACCACCGTCGCCATGGACTTCGGCCGCATCACCCTGGACCAGGACCTGATCCTGTACCTCTTCGGTACGCCGGGGCAGGACCGCTTCTGGTTCATGTGGGACGACCTGGTCCGCGGCGCCATCGGTGCCGTCGTCCTGGTCGACACCCGCCGCCTGGCCGACTGCTTCCCCGCGGTCGACTACTTCGAGAACAGCGGTCTGCCGTTCGTCATCGCCCTCAACGGCTTCGACGGACATCAGCCCTACAACCCCGAAGAGGTGCGCGAGGCGCTCCAGATCGGACCGGACGCCCCGATCATCACGACGGACGCCCGGCACCGTGCGGATGCGAAGAGCGCGCTGATCACGCTGGTCGAGCACGCGCTCATGGCACGTCTGCGGTAGCACTCAAGTCGACAGCTTCATAAGACAGTTGTCGTAGGGACATTGGAGCCGGCTGTGTCGTTTGACACGGTCGGCCACAGTGTTCATAACGTTTCGACATGGAATTCGGTGGACACCGACACGCATCGCGGTCATTCGGTGTCGCTGCGCTCACAAAAGCCCCGTCTTTTGACGGGGCTCGCTCTTTATGACCGTTTTATCTAGGGGATACGTCACTCGGAAACAGCGGTTCCGAGTGTTTGGAAGGGCGCTGCCTGACGTGCTGGAATGCGCTGAACTGCCCAGTAGTCAAGGGCGCTGGAGACACCGCGGCACAACGTAGGTGCCGACGCCGAGAGGTTGTTGGTCGAGTGAGGCGAAGCAAGAACGGTCCCGAGCCGTCGGCACGGGGCAACTTCACCCCGCCGCCGCGCGGCGCGGCGCCCGCACAGGTGCCCGTCCCGGAGCCCACGCCGGCGCCCGCGCCGAGCGGCGGTCGTCTGTCCCCCCGTAACTGGCGCGTACCCACCAGGCTGAACGCGATCCTGCTCATACCCGTGATCGTCGGCCTCATCATGGGCGGCTTCCAGGTGAAGAACTCGATCGACACCTGGCAGGAGGCGCGCGACGCCGAGAAGGTCGCCAAGATCGTGGCGGCCTCCAGCGACTACGCCGAGGCTCTGCTCAACGAGCGCGACGTGTCCGCCGAGCCACTGCTCAAGGGTGACCGGAACAACACAACGGTCAAGAAGGTCCGCGCGACCACCGACCAGATGGCCGACGCCTTCCACAAGGAAGTCGTCGGCATGCCGGCCAAGCAGGGTCTTGAGCGTCGGCTGAGCCTGGTGATCAAGGCCGAGCCCCAGCTGGACCAGATCCGCAAGGCCGCCTTCACCAAGTCCATGGACCCGGTGAAGACCGAAGAGGGCTACGTCACCGTCGAGCACCTCCTCATGGAGTTCTCGAACGAGCTGGGCCTGGGCACCGGCAACATCACGAGCTACGGCCGTTCGGTGTACGCCATCGCGCTCGCCAAGGGCGCCGAGTCGCTGCAGCGCTCGATCGGCACCCACCTGCTGGTCAAGCCCAGCACCAACACGCAGAACCACGCGCTCCAGGTCACCTCCTTCACCTCGTACGCGTACCTGGAGAACATCGCTCTTCAGGAGTACGTCTCCGGTGGTACCGAGGCGGACGCCGTCCGGCTCACCACGGTCATGGAGCAGAAGACCGCCGAGGGCAAGAGCCAGCTGGCCGCGGCCAAGAGCAAGACCGAGGCCGCGGGCGGGACCTTCGTGACGCCGCCCGCCATGGACAAGATGATCCAGGCGATCGCCAGCGGCGCCACGCCCACCCAGCTCGCCGCCCAGGGCATCACTCCCGAGACCTGGATGGCTGCCGCCACCCTCAAGTTCCAGGGCTACAGCCAGATCGAGAACGAACTCATCGACCGGGCCGTCAACGACGCCGGAAGCATCGCCTCCGACGCCCAGCGCCAGGCCTACATCAACGGCGCGATCGTCGTGATCTCCCTGCTCGCCGCCTTCATCCTGGCCGGGCTCATGGCCCGCCAGATGAGCCGCGCGATGCGCCAGCTGCGCAACGCGGCCTTCGGGGTCGCCGAGCAGCGTCTGCCGATGCTGGTCGACCAGCTCTCGCGCACCGACCCGGGCCGCGTCGACACCCGCGTCCAACCGATCCCGATCACCACCACGGACGAGATCGGCGAAGTCGCCCGCGCCTTCGACCAGGTCCACCGCGAGGCCGTCCGGCTCGCCGCCGAGCAGGCCCTCCTGCGAGGCAACATCAACGCGATCTTCACCAACCTGTCGCGCCGCAACCAGTCCCTGATCGAGGGCCAGCTGACCCTGATCACCGACCTGGAGAACAACGAGGCCGACCCGGACCAGCTGGAGAACCTCTTCCGCCTGGACCACCTCGCGACCCGTATGCGCCGCAACGGCGAGAACCTCCTGGTCCTCGCCGGCGAGGAGCCCGGCCGCCGCTGGGACCAGCCGGTCCCGCTGGTCGACGTGCTGCGCGCCGCCTCCTCCGAGGTGGAGCAGTACGAGCGCGTCGAGCTGTCCGGCGTCCCGGAGGCCGAGATCCACGGCCGCGCCGTGACCGACCTCGTGCACCTGCTCGCCGAGCTCCTGGAGAACGCCACCACGTTCTCCTCCCCGCAGACCAAGGTCCGTGTCACCGCGACCCGGCTGCCCGACGGCCGCATCATGGTCGAGATCCACGACAAGGGCATCGGCCTCACCGCCGAGGACTTCGCGGACATCAACCACAAGCTGGCCAACCCGCCGACCGTGGACGCCGCGATCTCGCAGCGCATGGGCCTGTTCGTGGTCGGCCGGCTGTCCGACCGGCACGGCATCCGCGTCCAGCTGCGCCCCTCCGGCGAGCAGGCCGGTACGACCTCGCTCGTCATGCTCCCCGACGCGATCACCCACGGTGGTGGCGGCGGCGAACAGCAGCTCCAGCGCGACGAGTTCACCGTCTCGCAGATCATCCCGGAGCCTCAGGGCTTCCAGCCGGAGCAGGCCTTCCAGTCCCAGGCCCAGCCGATGCGCACCGCCGCCGAACTCGGCTTCGACGACAGCCGCTACACGGAGGTCCCCGACGACATCCGGGAGCTCGACCCCGTCGGGCGCTCGCTGATGCGTGAGGAGCGCCGAGCGGCCCTGGAGGCCCAGGCACAGGGCCAGCCGGAGGCCATCGAGGCACCGAGGTACCAGGAGGACTTCGAGGCCCCCCAGCCCGCGTACGACAACGGGCAGCCCGGGTACGACAACGGGCAGGGTGCCTACGCGGAGCAGCAGGCCTCGTACGACCAGCAGACGGCGTACGAGGAGCCGCAGCAGGGGACGTACGACGAGACGTACTTCCCGTCGAACGGCGGCTACCCGGAACCCGCGTATGCGGAGCCGGTCCAGGAGGAGCACACGGGAGCCCGGAGTTCCGCTTCGGACACCTTCTCGACCTTCGACGAGCCGTCCTACCAGGACGACTGGCCGCAGCAGGACTCGTACCGGAACGGCTACCCGTCCGAGTACGCTCCCGAAGCGGAATCTTCGCAGGCCGCTGACGTGAGTGAACAGGACCGCGTAGGCTTCAGCCGTCCGGGACCGACCTCCTCCGCCCCCCATGAGCTGACCGACGCCGGGCTGCCGCGCCGCGGATCCACCGCGAGCGGCACCAACGGCCAGCGGCCCGTGGACCATGGCACCCAGGGGGTTCAGGCACCGCCCGCGGCCACCGCGAGCAATGGCGACGGCGACTGGCGTACGTCCAACGACAACCGCTGGCAGCGCGCCGAGCAGCTCAAGAAGCCCAAGGCGGGCGGGGTCACCTCGTCCGGTCTTCCCCGGCGGGTGCCCAAGGCCAATCTGGTCGAGGGAACCGCGGAAACGACCCCACAGGGCGGCCCCCAGGTCTCCCGCGCTCCCGAGGACATCCGGGGCAGGCTGAGCAACCTGCGCCGCGGCGTCCAGCAGGGACGCAATGCAGGTAGTGACACGAACGGCCAGGGCTTCGGTCCTGACAGCACCTACAACCAGGAGCGTTAGTGTGAGCCCGATGAGCCAGGCGGCGCAGAACCTCAACTGGTTGATCACCAACTTCGTGGACAACACCCCCGGGGTGTCCCACACGGTGGTGGTCTCCGCCGACGGACTCCTTCTGGCGATGTCCGAAGGCTTTCCCCGTGACCGCGCCGACCAGCTCGCGGCCGTCGCGTCCGGGCTGACCTCGTTGACCGCGGGCGCGTCCCGCATCTTCGAGGGCGGCAGCGTGAACCAGACAGTTGTGGAGATGGAGCGAGGATTCCTCTTCCTCATGTCCATTTCCGATGGTTCCTCGCTCGCGGTCCTTGCACATCCCGAAGCGGACATCGGTCTCATCGGGTACGAGATGGCCCTTCTGGTGGACCGTGCCGGTACGGTTCTGACCCCGGATCTTCGAGCGGAGCTCCAAGGGAGCCTTCTCAACTAACAGACAGACCGTGCGTATTGGCGTCCCGGGGCCGTAAGGTTTCGGGACGCGGTCCCACAGTGATGGGTGCCCGGCACAGTCGGAGGAGGAGAAAGTGGCAACACCCCCAGGCGGTTCGTCTTCGGGCAACTGGTCGTACGGCCCCGGCCAGGGGCAGGGCCAGGGTGACGGTTCTCAGAACCCGAACCGATTCAACTTCCCCTCCGCGCCGAGCCACCGGCGCCAGCAGCCGTACGCACCGCAGGGCCCCGGCCCTTCGCCGTACGACCAGCCGCCGGCGCCGCGCATCCAGCCTGTGCAGCCGCAGCGACGCACCCCCGAGGCGGCGCCCGCGGGATCGTCGAACAACCCTCTGGTGCGCCCGTACGCGATGACGGGCGGCCGCACCAGGCCCCGCTACCAGCTCGCCATCGAGGCACTGGTGCACACCACCGCACAACCGCACCAGATGCAGGGCCAGTTGCCCGAACATCAGCGGATCTGCAACCTCTGCCGGGAGATCAAGTCGGTGGCCGAAATCTCGGCGCTGCTGACGATCCCTCTCGGCGTGGCCAGGATTCTCGTCGCCGACTTGGCGGAGGCGGGCCTGGTCGCCATTCATCAGCCCGGCGGCGACGAGAGCGCCGGCGGCCAGCCAGCCGTGACATTGCTCGAAAGGGTGCTCAGTGGACTTCGCAAGCTCTAGCGGAGGGCCTTCCCGCTCCACCACGTCCGCGAAGATCGTGGTGGCGGGCGGCTTCGGCGTGGGCAAGACCACGTTCGTCGGGGCCGTCTCGGAGATCAACCCGCTGCGCACCGAGGCCGTCATGACGTCCGCGTCCGCGGGCATCGACGACCTCACGCACACCGGAGACAAGACGACGACCACCGTCGCCATGGACTTCGGCCGCATCACCCTGGACCAGGACCTGATCCTGTACCTGTTCGGCACCCCCGGTCAGGACCGCTTCTGGTTCATGTGGGACGACCTGGTCCGCGGCGCCATCGGCGCGATCGTCCTGGTCGACACCCGCCGTCTCGCCGACTGCTTCCCCGCGGTCGACTACTTCGAGAACAGCGGCCTGCCGTTCGTCATCGCCCTCAACGGCTTCGACGGCAACCAGCCTTACAACCCGGACGAGGTCCGTGAAGCCCTTCAGATCGGCCCCGACACGCCGATCATCACGACGGACGCCCGGCACCGCGCCGACGCGAAGTCGGCGCTGATCACGCTGGTCGAGCACGCCCTGATGGCACGTCTGCGGTAGCGCCTGCGCGCGGCGAAGCAAAAGAAGGGGCGCCCTCTCCACCGAATGGAGAGGGCGCCCCTTCTTTTGCCCTGGGACCCCTGGGACCCCTAGGACCCCCGGGACCCCTGGGACCCCTGGGACCCCTGGGACCCCTGGGACCCCTGGGACAAGGACAAAAGGAAGGGCCCGCTCTTCACAGAGCGGGCCCTTCCCCGTTGCTGAGGCGCCGGGGGCTAGCCGTGCCAGCTGTGCGGCGCGCGGAAGCCGGGCTCGCGCTCCAGACGGCGCCAGCCTGCTTTCGCACGGCCACGGTGGGTCGGGGTGGTGTCCGGCTGGGCGGCGGCGCGGGCCAGGAGGATGGCCGTGATGGCGGCGACTTCCTCGGGCTCGGCATGGCCCTTCTCGACGCGGATGTCAGGGGTGTCCATAGGTTTCAGTCTCCGTGAGAGAGGTTTCCGCGGCGGTACCGCGGAGGATCCGCAGGGTTACTGCGGGGGGTTGCCGTGCTTGCGGGAGGGCAGGTCCGCGTGCTTGGACTGCAGCATGGCCAGGGAGCGGATCAGCACCTCGCGGGTCTCCGCCGGGTCGATGACGTCGTCGACCAGGCCCCGCTCTGCCGCGTAGTAGGGGTGCATGAGTTCGGCCTTGTACTCCTTGACCATGCGTACGCGCATGGCCTCGGGGTCGGCGGCCTCGGCGATCTGCCGGCGGAAGATGACGTTGGCCGCACCTTCCGCACCCATCACGGCGATCTCGTTGGTGGGCCAGGCGTAGGTGAGGTCGGCCCCGATGGACTGGCTGTCCATGACGATGTAGGCACCTCCGTACGCCTTGCGCAGGATGAGCGAGATCCGCGGCACCGTCGCGTTGCAGTACGCGTACAGCAGCTTCGCGCCGTGCCGGATGATCCCGCCGTGCTCCTGGTCCACCCCGGGCAGGAACCCGGGCACGTCCAGGAGGGTGACGATCGGAATATTAAAAGCGTCACACATCTGGACAAAGCGCGCAGCTTTTTCGGAGGCCTCGATGTCCAGCACGCCCGCGAGGGACTGCGGCTGGTTGGCGACGATGCCCACCACCTGGCCGTCCAGACGGGCCAGCGCGCAGATGATGTTGCGGGCCCAGCGCTCGTGGACCTCCAGGTAGTCGCCGTCGTCGACGAGTTCCTCGATGACCTTCGTCATGTCGTACGGCCGGTTGCCGTCCGCCGGGACCAGGTCCAGGAGGACGTCCGAGCGGCGGTCCGCGGGGTCCTGCGAGGCCACGTGCGGCGGGTTCTCGCGGTTGTTCTGCGGGAGCATCGACAGGAGGTAGCGAACCTCCGCGATGCAGGTCTCCTCGTCGTCGTACGCGAAGTGACAGACACCGGAGGTCTCCGCGTGGACGTCGGCGCCGCCGAGCCCGTTCTGGGTGATCTCCTCGCCCGTGACCGCCTTGACGACGTCGGGGCCGGTGATGAACATCTGCGAGGTCTCACGGACCATGAACACGAAGTCCGTCAGGGCGGGGCTGTAGGCGGCGCCGCCCGCGCACGGGCCGAGCATCACCGAGATCTGCGGGATGACGCCGGAGGCCTTGGTGTTGCGCTGGAAGATGCCGCCGTACCCGGCGAGCGCGGAGACGCCCTCCTGGATGCGGGCGCCCGCACCGTCGTTGAGGGACACCAGCGGCGCGCCGGCTGCGATGGCCATGTCCATGATCTTGTGGATCTTCGTGGCGTGGGCCTCGCCCAGTGCGCCGCCGAAGATGCGGAAGTCGTGCGCGTAGACGAAGACCGTACGGCCCTCCACCGTGCCCCAGCCGGTGATGACACCGTCGGTGTACGGCTTCTTGGCCTCCAGGCCGAACCCGGTCGCCCGGTGCCGGCGCAGCTGCTCGACCTCCTGGAAGGACCCGGGGTCGAGAAGCAGCTCGATGCGCTCCCGGGCGGTCAGCTTGCCCTTGGCGTGCTGCGCCTCGGTCGCCTTCTCGCTGGGTCCTCGCAGCGCCGCCGCACGAATCGCGTGCAGTTCGGCCACGCGCCCGCGTGCGTCCGTGGGTTCGCCTGAGGGTGCGGCCTCATCCAAAACGGTCATGTAGCGACCATACGAAGTCGAACAAGAAAAGCGGGCCGTCGACTCCGTACAGTCTCCGGCCCGTTTTCCTGGTACCCCTGAACAGAACCGCGACGGCATGCAGGCGATCTGACTGCTCAGAGGGCATCTGGCTTGTAGAGGTCACACAAAGCCGCGGGCTGAGAGCCCGCTCACATTCGTGAGGTTCCCATGCCATCCCTAGAGTGACACGGAGCCTTGGACGAGACCCGTTCGGCGTACACCGAGCCATCGGCCCGGCCTCCGTCCAGGTGCATCAGGCAGCGGTCTCGAACGTGGACCGGGCGGTACCAGCGGTACCGGACGGCCCTGGAGGCGAGGATACGCAGGCCGTCATGACCTCTTCGGCTTCCACAGGACGCCGCGCGGCCATCACCCACGCGCGACCACGGCTGTCACCGCGCGAGAACGGGGAGTGGCCATTGGGAAGCATGTCGGCGAACCGCGACGTACCGTCGTAAACACATGGCGGATGATGTTGAAACTTGAACGGAATAGGTCTACTGTCTCCCTTGTTGGCCTCGTTGAATCTTCAACAAACTCTCTGCCGCGGCTCTCGACTCCCGACGAAACCGCGACCCGTCCCCCTAGGAGCACGTCATGGGCATCTTCGGCCGCAAGACCACCGACACCCCCGCCGCCACGACCACGGCCCCCGCCGCTGTGAGCCCCGAACTCGCGGCGCTCACCGGCGACTACGCGATCGACCCGTCCCACTCGGAGATCGGTTTCGTCGCCCGTCACGCGATGGTGACGAACGTCAAGGGCTACTTCAAGGACTTCGACGGCACCCTGCACCTGGACGGCACGGACCCGTCCAAGTCCACCGCCACGATCGACGTCAAGATGGAGAGCATCGAGACGGGCTCCGCGGACCGTGACGGCCACCTGAAGAGCTCCGACTTCTTCAAGATCGACGAGTTCCCGACGATGACCTTCCGCTCCACCAAGGCGGAGGCCCTGGGCGGCGACGACTACCGGATCACCGGCGACCTGTCGATCCTCGGCGTCACCAAGCCGCTCTCCATCGACCTGGAGTTCAACGGCTCCGCGAAGGACCCCTTCGGCAACGAGCGCGTCGGCTTCGAGGGCAAGGCGGAGATCCTGCGCTCCGAGTGGGGCCTCACCTGGAACGCGGCCCTGGAGACCGGTGGCGTCCTCGTCTCCGACAAGATCAAGCTCACCTTCGACATCTCGGCGATCAAGAACGCCTGATCCGTCGGCTCACGCCGGTGCCCTGAGCGCGCCCGCCCCCTGACTCCCCCAGCGGGAGGGCGGGCGCTCGGCATGCCCGCGTACGTCGCTCCGCCGCCGAGTCAATCGGGTGGGTTCGGGTGGGCCAGGCCGAGGTCGTAGGCGAGGATGACCGCCTGGACTCGGTCACGGGCTCCCACCTTCGCCAGGACCCGGCCGACATGGGTCTTCACGGTGGATTCCGCGACGACCAGGCGCTCGGCGATCTCGCTGTTGCTCCAGCCCTGGCCGATGGCGACGAAGATCTCGTACTCCCGTTCGGTGAGCGCGCGCACCCGGGGATCGTCCGCCGTCCTATGACCCGACCCACCTGGCTGACCCGCCTGGCCCGGCGAATCCCGGGGCAGGTGCTTGGCGTAGGCATCGAGGAGGCGGCGGGTCAGTGCGGGGGCGATCACCGCGTCGCCCGCCGCGACCGCGCGGATGCCGGCCAGCAGTTCCTCGGGGTGGGCGTCCTTGAGGAGGAATCCGCTGGCTCCCGCGCGCAGCGCCGCGTGGGCGTATTCGTCCAGGTCGAACGTGGTCAGGATGAGGACGCGGGAGCGGTCACCGGAGGCGACCACCCGCCGGGTGGCCTCGATGCCGTCCATGCCGGGCATCCGTACGTCCATGAGGATCACGTCCGGTCGCAGTTCGGCGGCCCTGCGCACGGCGTCGGCGCCGTGGGCCGCCTCGCCGACGACCTCGGTGTCGGGGGTGCTCTCCAGGAGCATCCGGAAACCGAGGCGTTGCAGTGGCTGGTCGTCCACGATGAGCACGGTGGTCACCCCGCACCGCCCGTGGCGGCCGGCGGGGTGACATCGGTGCCGGTCTCGGCCAGGGGAGTGAGGTCGAGGGTGGCCCGCACCGTCCATCCTCCGCCGGGGGCGGGTCCCGCGGTGACGGTCCCGCTGTAGAGGGCTGCGCGTTCTCTCATGCCGGCGAGTCCGTGTCCTTCCTCCTGAGGCGGCCCCGGACGGACGGTACCGTCGCCCCGGCCGGTGTCGTGGACGTCGATGTGCAGCCGCGTGTCCTTGACACCGACCGCGAGTTCGACGCGGGTGTCGTGGCCCGCGTGCTTGAGGGCGTTGGTGAGTGCTTCCTGCACTATGCGGTACACCGTCAGCTGGACCCCGCGGTCCAGGGTGTCCAGCTCGCCGCCCGTGCGGTAGACGACCTGGGGACCGGCGGCGCGGATCCGGGCGCACAGGGCGTCGATGTCCGCGATGCCCGGCTGGGGGCTGAGCTGGGGCGCGGCGGGGGTCTGGGTCTGCTCGCGCAGCACGCCGAGCATGCGACGCAGTTCCCCCAGCGCCTGACGCCCGGTGTCACCGATGAGCAGCAGGGCCTGCTTGCCGCGTTCCGGTGCGATGTCGGTCGCGTACGCGCCACCGTCGGCGAGCGTGATGATGACGGAGAGGTTATGGCCGACGATGTCGTGCATCTCGCGGGCCACCCGGGTTCGTTCGGCGGCGGCGGCGAGCTTGCTGCGCTGGTCGCGTTCGATCTCCAGACGGGTCGCGCGGTCGCGCAGGACGGCGAGCTGGGCGCGCCGGATGCGTACGGCCAGACCGAGCGCGACCGCCGCGGTGATCGTGCTGAACAGGAAGAACAGCGCGTCCAGGACGGACACCGCGGACGGCAGCCGCAGGGCGACAAGGCCGAGGGCGGCCGCGGTGACCGCGCAGGCCACGGGCAGCCGCCGGAGCTGTCCGTGCAGCACCAGGCTGTAGAGGGCGATCAGCAGGGCGACGTCGGCGCGCAGCCAGACTCCCAGCGCCACCTGGAGGAAGAGCACCGCGGCGATCACGGCGAAGGCGAGTGACGGCCTTCGGCGCCGCCACAGCAGCGGCAGGACCAGTCCGGCCTGCAGCGCGACGGTCACCGGCCAGGGCAGGTGGGTGACCTGGGTGTCGAAAGCACGTCGTCGGCCGTCGCCGTCGTGCACCAGATCCGGCACGCAGAACATCAGCGCCACGACCACGATCACGCTCGTGTCCAGGACCCACGGATGGTTCCGGTCGCCCTGCTTGAGCCGTCGGCCGAGCTGGGACAGCCCACGGGCCAGGGGGTGGTTCCACGGGAGCTCCGCCTCCGCGAGGGGCAGGTCGGAGGGTGCCCCTGGGTGGGTGGTGTCGTCGATGCTCATGGGAGTCACTGGTCCGCGTTCATGGGTGTCACCTGTCCATTGTGTGTCCGGCCGCCTTCCCGTCCGCGTGTCTCGCCGGGTGTCTCTCCGGGTGTCTCTCCGGGTGTCTCTCCAGCAGGCGTCAGGCGTCGGTGCGCAGGAGGCGGTAGGCGGCGCCCGCCAGGGCGAGCACGGTCCAGCCGAGGAAGACCAGGAGCCCGGCCGTGGGCGCGAGGGTCGTCGAGTCGTGGGTGAGCGCGAACATCGACTGACCCGCGTTGCTGGGCAGATACGGGCTGATGTTGTCCTGCCACGAGGTGGGCAGCAGCGAGATCAGGCCGGGGATCAGCATCAGCGAGGCGACCAGGACCGATATGCCGCCGGCGACCGAGCGCAGCAGGGCGCCCAGGGCGGTGCCGATCACGCCGACCAGGCCGAGGTAGAGGCCCGCGCCCAGCAGGCTGCGCACGACACCGGAGTGGGAGATCGTGAGGGCCGCGGGGGTGCCGGAGACTATCCCGCTGGTGATCATGAACGCGACGAAGACGCCGATGGTGGAGACGACGAGGGCGACCAGGCCGAACACCGACGCCTTGGACCACAGCACCGGCAGGCGGCGCGGGACGGCGGCCAGGGTGGAGCGGATCATGCCGGTGGAGTACTCGCCGGCGGTGACCAGCACGCCCAGGACGCCGAGCGCCAGCTGGGCGAAGTTCGTGCCGAACACGGAGAGGCTGAGCGCGGTGGCCGTGGCGTCGTCCGGGCGCAGCCGCTCACCGGAGTTGATCTGGGACTTGTAGTGCGCGGCGGCGATCACGCCGAACGCGACCAGGAACAGCAGGCCCAGACCGAGGGTGATCCAGGTGGAGCGCAGGGACCACAGCTTGGCCCATTCCGAGCGCAGTACGCGTCGGCCGGTGACCTTGTACTCCGGACGTGCCGTCCGCGCCGGTGCGGGCGCGGAGGTGTCGGTGACGGTGATGGTGCTCATGCCGCCCTCCCGGGGGCCTCGACGGTGGCGGTGGCGTGGTACTCGACGGCGTCACGGGTCAGGTCCATGAACGCCTGTTCCAGCGAGACGGTCCGGGAGCTGAGCTCGAAGAGGGGGATGCCGTGTTCGGCGGCCTTGAGACCGATGGCCCGCGCGGACAGGCCCGTCACGTGCAGCTCCTCGGAGCCGACCTCGCCGGTGATCTCGACGCCGGGGCCGGCCAGGACCTCGCGCAGGCGGGCCGACTGGTCGGAGGCCACGGTCACGGTGTCACCGCCCGCCTGCTGGACCAGCTCCTGCACGGTGGTGTCGGCGAGCAGGCGACCACGGCCGACGACGATCAGGTGGTCGGCGACCAGTGCCATCTCGCTCATCAGGTGCGAGGAGACGAAGACCGTACGGCCGTCCGCCGCGAGTCCGGTCAGCAGGTTGCGGATCCACAGCACGCCCTCGGGGTCCAGTCCGTTGACCGGCTCGTCGAGCATGATGGTGGCCGGGTCGCCGAGGAGCGCCGCGGCGATGCCCAGCCGCTGGCCCATGCCGAGGGAGAAGGCGCCCGCGCGCTTCTTGGCCACGGACTGCAGACCGGTCAGCTCGATGACCTCCTCCACCCGGCGGCGCGGAATGCCGTGGGTGTAGGCCTGCGCCATCAGGTGGTCGAACGCGGAGCGGCCCGGGTGGATCGACTTGGCCTCCAGCAGCGCGCCGACCTCCTGGAGCGGCGCGGTGTGCTCGGCGTAGTGCTTGCCGTTGACCGTCACGCTGCCGCCGGACGGCGCGTCGAGTCCGACGATCATGCGCATGGTGGTGGACTTGCCCGCGCCGTTCGGGCCCAGGAAGCCGGTGACCGTGCCGGGCTTCACGACGAAGTCGAGTCGGTCGACCGCCGTCTTCTCCCCGTACCGCTTCGTCAGCTGATGTGCCTCGATCATTGCTCTTCCCTCACGCTCGGGGGGCCTGACCCCGCCAGACTGCTCACTCGCCACGCTAGGGGCCCGCGGACCGGGATCCGTGGTACCCGGGAGCTCAATGAGGTGCGGCCCGTAGTACCGAGGTACCACGGGGCCACGCGTGGGGGATGACGTCACCTCCCGCATACGCCCTGGTGGTTACGGAGGTCGCGGGCCATCCCCTACAGTCGCCCGCGTGACTGATCTCGCCTACCTTGCCGCCGTCCGGGAGTCGTACGACAGGGTGGCCGCCGACTACGCCGAACAGGTCAAGACCCCGGCGCAGCTGGATCCGCTGTCGCGCGCGATGCTCGTCGCGTTCGCCGAGATGGTACGGACGACCGGCGCCGGCGCCCTCGCGGACCTGGGATGCGGGCCCGGCCGGGTGACGGCCTACCTCGCCGAACTGGGGGTGTCCACATTCGGCATCGACCTCTCCCCAGCGATGGTCGAGCTGGCCCGTCGGGCCAACCCCGGTCTGCGTTTCACCGTCGGGTCGATGACCGAGCTGCCTCTCAAGGACGACGAGCTCGGCGGCATCCTCGCCTACTACTCCGTCCACCACACGCCACCGGAGTTGTTGCCGGTCGTGTTCGCCGAGTTCCGTCGCACGCTCGCGCCCGGCGGCCGTCTGATGATCGCCGGCTATGTGGGAGCCGGAGAACATCTGCGTCCCACGCAGGCGTACGGCGGCCATCCGGTGTCCTTCGAGTCCTACCTGCTGCCACCGGACCGGGTGGCCGAGCTGTTGGAGCAGGCCGGGCTCGTCGTCACCGCGCGGCTGGTGCAGGAGCCCGGCGAAGGAGCCAAGAGGACGGTCGCCACGTTCCTCGCCCGAAAGCCGGAACGGTCATGAGGTCGGATTCCGACAACGCCACGGCACAACACGCCCAGCCCTTCAGCCAGTGGCCCTTCAGCAGCCGTTGGTCCTTCAGCAGCCATTGGCCCTTCGGCCGTCAGCCCTTCAGCCGTTCCCGCAGTTCCTCGACATCGGTGAGGAACCAGGTCTGCCGCCCCCGGTTGCACTCACGGACGAAGTCCCGCAGCGCCGAACTGGCCTCCGTGTGACGGGAGATGTCTCCAAGGACGACGAGTGCCACTCGGTAGTTGACGAACTTCTGGACGATGTCACCGGCCACGCGGGTACGCAGCTGAAAGAACGCCTCGTCGAGTCGCTCGGCGGGAATGACCACCCACTGGGCGCCCTGATAGGCGGCGTTGCCGATGAGATCCAGGGCGTCGCCCTCGCCCCCGATGATCTCGCCCTCGGCGGCACACATCATCACGGGCACGTCATGGATCGTCTGCAGGGTGCTCATGAAGATCGAGGCTAGGCGTGAAGGCGCCCTCCGGACCACGCATTTCCCGGCTACGCGTCCCGGCGTGCGAATATCGCGCCGCCCACCAGCAGCACCCCCAGCGCGTACGCCGCCAGAACCCCCAGCCCCGGCCAGGGGGCGATCGGCAGGCGGGTGAGGTCCTTCGTCGCGCGGATGGCGAGGCCCGCCGGCATGGGGGCCCAGCGCTCGAGGCGGTCCTTCCAGGCGGGTGAGCCCAGGAGGTCGGACATGAGCGGGACCACGTAGAGGATTCCCAGGCCCGTGGTGATCGCCGCCGCGCTGTCGCGGAGCAGCACCGCCAGCCCCAGGCCCAGGAAGGCTATGAGGATCAGGCAGAGGGTGGAGCCGAAGGCGGCGCGGAGGGTGGGGGTGTCGGTGAAAGAGAGGAGGGGGTAGCCCGCCTCGGGGGTGAAGCCGTTGGCCGGGAGGATCCAGCGGGCCGTGGCGAGGGAGGCGAGGATCGCCGTGCCGGCCGCGATGCCTGTCGCCGCGGCCAGCACCACCGCCTTCGACACCAGAACCGTCGCCCGGCGTGGGATCGCCGTCAGCGTCGTCCGTACCGTGCCCGTGCCGTACTCCGCCCCCATCGACAGGGCGCCCAGGACGAGGACGATCGCCTGGCCGAGCCACATACCCGTCAGGGCGAGCTTCACCGTGTCCTCGTGACAGGCCGCGGCACTCGCGCACTCGCGGGTGCTGACCGAGGACACCGCGGCCGTGCCCACGGCGAAGGTCAGGGCCACCGTGGCGGCCAGCAGCAGCCAACTGCTGGGCAGCGTGCGGAGTTTGGTCCACTCGGCGTGGAGTGCGCGGAGTGCGGGCTGTGCGCGGAGTGCGGGGTGGGCACGGAGCGAGGGCCCTGCGGGGTGGGCGCGGAGTACCGGCCGCGCGCGCCTCATACATCCCTCCTGCGCAGGCGCCAGGCCGCGAGGGCGAGCGCCACGGCCACGTACGCACACAGGACGGCGAAGCCGTTCCACGGGGCCATGGGGTAACAGCCGCTCTCCGGGAGGCAGTTGTGCTGCACCTGGGGGTAGTGCGTCACGCCCTGCTGGACCGCGAAAGCCGCCGCCGGGGTCGCACGCAGCAGCCAGTTCGCGATCGGGAGCGGGAGGGCGAAGGCAAGGATCTGCGGGAGGATCACAAGGACCACGACGGCCGTGATCGCGCCCGCGCTGTTGCGGAGTATCGCTCCCAGGGCGAGGGCGAGCACTGCCACCAGGGACAGCAGTGCCGCGCTGCCCACCACCGCCCGCAGGGCGGGTGAGTCGAGGAGTGACAGGTCGGGGTAGGCAGGTGGCGCGAAGCCATGCGCACGCATCGTGCGTTGGGCCAGGGGGAAGGTGATCGCCGTGGCGGGCAGGCTGACGGCGAAGGTGACGCCCGCGATCACCAGGGCCTTCGCGGCGAGGACCCGCACCCGGCGCGGGGTCGCCGTGAACGTCGTACGGATCATGCCGCGCTTGTACTCGGTCGTGATGAACAGGGCCCCCAGGGCGACCGTGAAGAGGATGGCCACGAAGACGCCCTGGAAGCTCATCTGGACGCTGTCGGCGCCGGTCTCGTCGGGGGCGATGTCGCCATGGCCGGTGAGGGTGTAGACACCGGTCGCGGAGACGGTGGTGGTGCCCGGCTCGGCGCGGGCAGGGCCGGATTGCGGGGTGTCCGGGTCATTCGGATCGGGGGCGCCCACGTCCGTGCTCGTCCAGGCGGCCGAGCCGGTCGCGGTGGCGCCGCTCAGGGCCAGGTGGTCGAAGGTCGCCCCGGCGGTCGTGCCGCCGGCCGTCTCCGACGTGCCGCCGAACGAGCGGCGCAGGTTGCTGTGCAGCGGTGAGGCGACGAACAGGCCCGCCTGTGCCGTTTTCGGCAGCTCCGGCAGGGTGACCGAGCCGACCTTCGTCCAGTGGACGCCGCCGGAGGACTCGTATCCGGTCAGGCGGGTGCCCGAGCGGGTCATGCGCAGCCAGTGCGGGGCCGTACCGGAGGCGGCACTGCCCGCCTGGTCGTGCGTGAAGTTCCACTGGAGGCGGACGCCGTGGTCGGGGGTGAGCATCAGGGCCGCGTACGGGCTGCCGGCCTTCGTGCTCGCCTTGACCAGCACGCCGGCCTTCGCCCACGGCTCCGGGTCCCGGCCGCCGCCCTTCAGGTCGGACACGCGGACCGTCACGCTGCCGTCCGCCGGGAGGGACTGGTGGACGGAGTGGAAGCTGTCGTTGACGCGGGTGCCGTCGGGCCCGACGGTGACCGGGTGCTCGTTGGAATCGTCGACGGAGCCGCTGGCGGCGAGCTGGGAGATGGCGACCGTGACCGCCGCCGCCACGACGAGCGCCAGCACCCACACGCGCACCGTCCAGAACTTGCTCCATTCCGCGCGCAACAGGCGCCCGAACCCCTCGCGGGCGGGCTTGAGCGGGGAACGGTAGGGAGTGACGGTCGAGGTCATCGGGTCACCTCGCCGTCCGTCAGGTCCGGAGTCGACGTGAACTCCGCCGCGTCCCGGGTGAGCTCCATGTACGCCTCCTCCAAAGACGCCCGGTGCGCGCCGACCTCGGCGAAGGGGACGCCGGCCGCGGCGAGCAGTGCGACGATGCGGGCAGACCGGTGACCGTGAGGTCCCGACGTGGTCCTCATGGACGTACGGATGCCGGTCATGGACGGGATCCAGGCCACCGCCGAGCTCATGGAGCCGGAGGCCGGGGACGCGCCGCGCGTACTCATCCTCACCACCTTCGATCTGGACGAGCATGTGTATGACGCGCTCGCGGCCGGGGCGAGCGGGTTCCTGCTGAAGGACGTGACGGCGGAGCGGCTGTTCGAGGCGGTACGGGTCGTGGCCGCCGGGGAGGCGCTGCTCGCGCCCGTCATCACCCGTCGGCTGATCGCCGAGTTCGCCCGGCTCAAACCCAGGGCGCCGACGGGGACGGCACTCGGCGTGCTCACCCCGCGCGAGACGGAGGTGTTGCGGCTGCTGGCGGAAGGGCTGTCCAACCCGGAGATCGCCGCGCGGCTCCAGGTGGGCGAGGAGACCGTGAAGACCCATGTCAGCCGGGTGCTGTCCAAGCTGGGGCTGCGCGACCGTACGCAGGCGGTCGTGACGGCGTACGAGACGGGGCTGGTCGTGCCGCGTGCGGCGGCCCCGGAGGCGTTCGGGCGGCAGGATCCGCGGGGGGGGGAGGGCGTGCGCGGGATGAGACCGAGTGGGGAGGGACTGCGTGGACAGGGGTGGCGGGGTTAGTCAGGCGGGGCTGGGGGCCGGTGTGCGGCGGCGTGGGACCGGCAGAACGCAGCAGGCCGACGCGACCGCCAGGACCGCGCCGACCGCGATCGCCGCGAGGCGGGTGGGCAGCAGGTCCTGCGCGTCCTGGCCGAAGTAGCCGAGGAGGAGGGAGAGGGCGGTGGTCATGCCGGCGGCCCAGTAGGCGTAGTTCAGCGGACGCAGCCACAGGGCGACGGCCAGTACGGCGAAGATCAGGACGACGGAGGTCCGGCCGGTGATGCCGGCGGCGCCCACCGCGGTGGCGAGCAGTGTGCCGGCGCAGGCGCCGACCAGGCGCTCGACTCCCTTGCGTATGACGTCGTCGCGGCCGCGGTTGCCACTCGCGACCACGTACACGGTCAGGACCATCCACGGCCAGTGGTGGTCGAAGAGGAGCCGTCCGAGGGTGAAGGCCGCGGCGACGGCGGCGGCCATCTGCCATGCCATGCGGGTGCTGGGGACGGGGCGCAGTCGGGAGGCTCGTCGGGGGCGGTGCGGCTCCGGGTCGGGCTGCCAGCGGCCGAGGCGGTCGGCGGACATCTGGACCAGCCAGACGCAGCCGCATGCCAGCAGCCCGATCACCGCCGACCAGCCCCAGCTCAACAGCGCGCTCTGGGCCCTGGGTGGCAGCGCGGGGCCGGGGACGACGAGCAGGGCGACCAGCGGCAACGTCATCAGCGTGCCCGCCTTCGTCGCGGCCGGGCCGAAGCGGCGGATCCAGATGGGCAAGGAGATGGCGAGGGTGAACACCGCGGCGCCGAGTGCGTAGTGGTCGGCGATCAGGTGGCCGAGCAGGGTTGCCGCGCCGGCCAGGGCCGGCAGCAGGACGCAGGCCGTGAGGCGGCCGCGGGTGTCGGCGGTCCGTTGGGTGCGGGCCAGGGTGAGGGTCAGCGCGACCGCGAGGACGAGGACGTCCGTGTGCAGTGCGGCGGCGTCCTCCAGCCACAGGGCGAGGGAGTAGGAGAGCAGCACGGCCGTCATGGTCAGCGCTGCTTCGTAAGCATTGCGTATGTGTTTGACGGGCATGGTGCTGATAGTAGAGGGATCGAGGCTGGTGGATAGTAAGTTTTGGCTTACGATAAGAGGGTGGATCACCTTTCCTATGCCGCCCAGATCCGACGTGGTGTCGTCCGGCTCAATCGGCGGCTGCGGCAGGAGCGGGGCGAGGGCAGCCTCAGTCCGAATCAGCTGGGGGTGCTGGGGCACCTGCGTCGGCACGGGGCGGCGACGCCCGGCGAGGTAGCGGCGGCCGAGCGGCAGCGGCCGCAGTCGTTGACCCGGGTCTTCGCCGAGCTGGAGGCGGACGGGCTGATCGCGCGGACGGCCGACAGCGCGGACCGGCGCCAGTCCGTGCTGACGCTCACCGTGGAGGGGCTGCGGGCGCTGGAGCGGGACATGGCTGAGCGGGATGCCTGGCTGGCGGCGGCGCTCGGCACGTTGAACGAGACCGAGCGCGAGGTGTTGCGGCTGGCGGGGGCGCTGATGGACCGCCTCGCGGAGACGGAGCCTCAGGAGCCTTCGTCCGGGACGGTTGCGCTTCAGGAGCCTTCGTCCGGGGCGGCCGAGTTTCGGAAGCCTTCGCTCTAGCGGCCTTCGTCTCGGGAGGCTCCGCTTCAGAAGCCGCCGCCGAAGTCTCCTCCTCCGCCGCCGCCGAAGTCGCCGCCACCGCCGTCCCCGAAGCCGCCGCCGAAGTCGCCGGGATCGAAGTCGGAGCCGGAGACGTCACCGCCGCCGTAGCCGCCGAAGTCTCCGTAACCGGAGCCGTAGTCGGACGCGTAGGAGGGCGTGGCCATCACGCTGCCGAGCAGGGTGCCGACAAGGAGGCCGGGGAGGAGGCCGCCGCCGAAGTAGCCGCCCGCCCAGGGGCCGTAGGCCGGGCCGGCGTCCCAGTACGGGCGGCGGCCGTAGTCGGTGTCGACCTCGCGGACCGCCGGGGCGCGGCCGTCCGCCAGACGGGCCTGGTCCGCCGCGCAGACCGGGACCTCGCGGGGAGCGCCGCCTGCCGGGGTCCAGGTCGCGTCGGCGACCGACGGGCCGTGTCGCGGGTCGAAGAAGCAGGGGGCGCGGCGTTCGGGCAGGGGCTTGCCCTCGCGGCGGGCGGACAAGAGCGCGAGGGAGAAGCGGCCGTCCTCCAGGGACTGGGTGACGGCGCGTACGTCCTCCGGGCGGCGGGCCGCGGCCATGGACGACTTCGCCTGTTCGTAGGCGTCGAGCGCGCGTTCGTAGTCGGCGCGCATCGCGTCGTCGGCGCCGGCCTCGGCTGGGTGGAAGTCGAGCCGGTCGAGTTCCTCGCCGAACGCGGTGATGTCCTCGTCGACGACCACGCGGAGTTTGTCCAGCGCTTCCTGTTGTTCCCGCTCTTTGCGGCGGCGGTTGCGGCGTACGAGGGTGTAGGCGCCCGCGCCTCCCGCCACGGCTACCGCGGCCACCGCGATGAGGGCGCCGGTGGAGACGCCGTTTCCGTCGGTCGAGCCCCAGCTCTTGGGGGCCGAGCCGTTGATGTTGGCCAGGGCGCGGTCGGTGAAGTTGTTCAGCTGGGTCTTCGTGGGTTCGCCCTGGACGCTGGTGACGAGGTTCTGGACGGCGGTGCGGGGCATGACCGCGGTGTCGGCGCGGGCGTCGAAGCGGGTGCCCAGCCTGATGGCGTACAGGCCTGTGATGCCGGTGTCGGTGCGGAGGTTCTGGAAGAGGTTCTGGGTGGGGAAGTCCGCGGGGAGGACGGCCACGAAGACGGGCTTGTTCGCGTTCTTGATCTTCTTGGCCAGGGTGTCGGCGTCTGCCTTGGAGAGTTGTGCGGAGGCTGCCGGGTCCACGTAGACGGGGCTCTTGCGGAGGGCTGCCGCCACTGTTCCCACGCCTGTGGCCGCGTGGGCGGGGGGTGCGGTGAGGGCGAGTGCCGTGAGGGCGGCGAGTGTCAGCGCGATCAGCAGTCCGGGGAGTCCTCGGATCAGTGCGGCCTTCATATCTCCGAAGCTACCTGAACGTGCGCAAAACTGGGCATTGGGGTTGGTGGGGGCGGGGTGGCCCGAGGGGTTCTCGCCCCCCGCCCCCCTACACCCCCGTCGCCCGAAGGGCTCGTCCTCAAACGCCGGACGGGCCGGGGATGCGCGCAGCGCTCCTTCAGGGGCGCGGGGAACTGTGTGATCAGCCCCCACGCCCCCGCAACACATCGGCCTCTGGCCGTCACCTGGCTCGGTATGCCTCCAGGAGTTTCGTCAGTGCCTGGGTGTAGTGGGCGGTCAGGAGTAGGTGGTCGGCCTCCGCGAAGGGTTTGGCGAGTGCGGGGGTGATGGTTGAGCCCGTGCTTTGCTGGACCAGGAGGCGGGCCTTGGTGACCGCGGCGCGGCCCAGTCGCGCCGAGCCGGTTCGGTCCGCTGTCCGGGCGAGGAGGGTGAGGGCCTTGAGCGTGGCCTCGCCGCCCCCGGGGACCTTCGTGAGTGTGGTCAGGCCCCAGCCGTAGGGGAACTGGGGATCGTAGGACGCGTCACCGACGTTGATCGGGAGTTGGCTCTCCGACTTGGGCCAGGTGACGGGGAGCTGGCCGGTGAAGGCGCGCTTGCCGTACAGCACGTCCGCCACGCCGTCGCCCTCCGTGCCGGGCAGCCACGAGGCCACCAGGGCGTCGATCTCGCCCAGGCGGTCGCCGATGAGTTGCGGGCGGCCCGAGACGATCAGGACCGCGCACTTCATGGCGGCGCACACCTTGTCCACGGCGGCCTGGTCGGCGGGGGTCAGGGCGAGGTCGTTGCCGTTGCCCACATCGCCGACGCCCTCCGCGTAGGGGGTCTCGCCCACGACGACCACACCAACGTCGTAGCCGGACGTCGGCGCCGAGGCGTCCTTCGAGTAGGTGACGTCACCGCCGGCATTGCGCATGCCCTGCAGGATCGTCGTACCGTCCGTGTGCTTCCCGGACGCGCCCTGCCAGGTGATCGTCCAGCCGCCGGTCTGGTTGCCGAGGTCGTCGGCGTTCGAACCGGCCACGTACACCTTCTGGGACTTCTTCAGGGGCAGTACCCCGGCTGCGTTCTTCAGGAGGACCTGGGACTTGGCCGCCGCCTCGCGGGCGACCGCCCGGTGACCGGCGGAGCCGATCGCCGCCGCGCCGCTCGTGTCCGCGTACGGCTTCTCGAAGAGGCCGAGTTTGAACTTCTGGGTGAGGATGCGGGACACGGCGTCGTTCACTCGTGCCTCGCTGACGCGGCCCGCCCGTACCTCGTCGACCAGCGTCGTACGGAAGTCCTTGTAGGCGTACGGAACCATGATCATGTCCAGGCCCGCGTTGATCGACGTACGGACGTCGGACGCGTAGTCGCCGGGGATCTGGTCGATGGCCTGCCAGTCGCTGATGACGAATCCGTCGAAGCCCATGCGGTCCTTGAGCACGCCGTTGATCATGTCCGCCCGGGCGTGCATCTTCACCGGGCCCCTGCCGTCACCGAGGATGTCGAGGGAGGAGTAGGACGGCATGACCGAGCCGATGCCACGGTCGACCGCCGTCTGGTACGGCGCCAGGTGGACGGCCTCCAACTGCTGCCGGGTGACCTTCGTGACGCCCTGGTCGATGGTGTACGAGCCCGTCGTGGACGAGCCGTACTCCGTGCCGCCGTCGCCGACGAAGTGCTTGGCCGTGGCCAGTACCTTGTCGTTGTCCTTCAGGTCCTTGCCGTTGGCGGCGCCCTGGAGGCCCTGGATCATCGTCTCCATGGACTCGACGAGCGCGGGGTCCTCGCCGAAGGACTCGTAGGAGCGGCCCCAGCGTTCGTCGCGGGTGACGCAGAGGCAGGGAGCGAAGTCCCAGGGGATGCCGGTGGCGCGCACCTCGGCCGCCGTCACGGCGCCTGTCCGCTCGGCCAGCTGGGGATCACGGGCCGCGCCGATGCCGATGTTGTGCGGCATGATCGTCGCGCCGGTGAGGTTGTTGTGGCCGTGCACCGCGTCCACGCCGTAGATCAGCGGGATCTGGAACCGTGTCGCCTGCGCCCGGAGCTGGAAGGCGTCGATCATCTTCGCCCATGCCTCGGGGGTGTTGGGCGTCGGGGTCGAGCCGCCGCCGGACAGGAGCGAGCCGAGGTCGTAGGTGGCGATGTCGCCCTGCGCGGTGAGCGCGCCGCGTTCGGCCTGGGTCATCTGCCCGGCCTTCTCCTCCAGGGACATGCGGGAGACGAGGTCGGCGACCCGCTTCTTCACGGGCAGTTTCGGGTCAAGGTACGGCAGGCCGTGGGCGTCGATGACGATCTGCGGGGTCTCGGCGGGGGCCTTCGCGCCGGTGACCGTGAGCTTCAGGGGGATCGTCTCGGCGGGTTCGGCGGACTTGTCGCGCAGCGTCGGGACCTGGATGGTGCGGGTGGCGCCGGAGGCCGTGCCCGCCGGGAAGGTGATCTCGCCCTTGACCGGTGTGTAGTCCTTGCCGGGCTCGGCGGTGCCGCCCGCGCTCTCGTAGGCGACGGTCACGGGTTCGTCGATCGGGGCGGCTCCGGTGGTGGCGACGGAGAGCTTCACCGTCGCCGTCGCTCCCTCCTTCACCGGGTGGACGGCGGAGTCGGTGGTGACGGAGGCGCGCAGGGACTGGTCGGCCTTGCCGTACAACTCCACGTCGTCCATGGCGAACCGGCCCTTGACGCCGACCGGGAGCGTGAGGGCGTACCCCCACATCTGGGTGAGGCCGAGTACCTGGTCGATGCCGCCGACGGGCTGGTAGTCCGTGCGGTAGGTGAAGTCGGTGAAGGGGATCTCGATCTGTTTCCAGCCGGTGAAGTCGTCGGTGAAGGATGTCGTCCACAGCTCGGAGGCCTCGCCGTTGGCGCCGCCGTCCTTGATCTCGAAGGCGACCTTCTTGGCGTTGTTCTGGCCGTCCCACCAGAAACGGATGCCCTTGTGGGCCGACCAGTCGTGGGCCGGCTGATCGAAGGCGAAGTCGTGGGTGAAGCCGCCGTAGCCGCTGATGTCGTAGGTGCCGGTGAGGACCTGGGTGCCCTCGGGGGCGTCGGTGCGGGTGGTCAGCGCGAGCGCGGGCGGGTCGTCGGCGTCGCCGCCCCAGGTGAACAGGCCCCCGGCGGGGGGATTGGCGAAGGGGACCTCGCCCTCGAAGCGGTCGACGGGGACGGGGGCCGGTTCGTCGGCCGTGGCCGCTCCGGCCGAAAGAAGCGGCAGCAGCCCCGTGAGCAAAGCGGCGGAGGCGAGCAGGGCGGTTCTTCGCATGGACCTTCCCTCGACTCTACGTAGTCCCTGGTGTTCCCTGACCGGGCGCCTGACGGCATCTCCGGTTGGTCTCTTACGACTTAGATCACGGCGTGAGTTAACTGGCGTCCCGGGAGGCCGTCAAGACTTCACGTCAGAACCGGTACACGGGCAATGTGCGGCCGGATCAGGGCAGTTGTTCTTTCACGCCCTGAACGCGAGACCCCTTGACGTGGACCCGAAGCCGTCATTTACTCACGGCTCGCACGCCCCCTCCCCCACACCCAGAAGGGCGACGCGTCATGAGGAGATCCACTCGGGCGGTCCGGTTTCTTCTCGCCGGACTGCTCACCACCGCCGGGCTGACCGCCGTCACGGCGGCGCCCGCGCACGCCGCGGGCGAACCCGTCACGGCCTGGCTGACCACGACGGACGACGACGGCGGACGCCATGTCGTCCGCGGGCTGCAGGCCCAGACGCCGTTCGCCTTCCAGGCCGGTACCGGTGGCAGCGGCGAGAACATCACCGTCGACGAGAACACCCGCTACCAGACCTTCACGGGCGGCGGCGCGTCCTTCACCGACACCGCGGCCTGGCTGATGAACAGCAGCGGGGCTCTGTCGGGGGCCACCCGGGACGCGACGATGCGGAAGCTGTTCTCGCCGACGGAGGGCATCGGGCTCTCGTTCCTGCGGAATCCGATGGGCGCGTCCGATCTCGCCCGGTACGGGTACACGTACGACGACGTGCCGGCCGGGCAGAGCGACCCGTCCCTCTCGTCGTTCTCGATCGCGCACGATCTGGCCGATGTGGTGCCGCTGACCAAGCAGGCGCTCCAGCTGAACCCCTCGCTCACCGTGATGGCCTCGCCGTGGACGGCGCCCGCCTGGATGAAGGACAGCGGCCAGCTCAACGGGGGCTGGCTGAAGGCGGAGGACTACGGGGCGTACGCCTCGTACTTCGTGAAGTACCTCCAGGCGTACCGGGACCAGGGGGTGCCGGTCTCCTACGTCACCGCGCAGAACGAGCCGACCTGCTGCTCGGGGTACCCGTCGATGAGCTGGAACGCGTCGGGGCTCGCGTACTTCACGAAGAGTGAGCTGCTGCCGAAGCTGCAGGCCGCGGGGCTGTCCACGAAGGTGCTGGCGCACGACTGGAACTGGGACGTGTACGACTCGTACGCCGCCCAGACCGTCGACGACGCGGCCGTGCGCGCGCATCCGAACTTCGGGGGGATCGCCTGGCACGGGTACGGCGGGGACGTGGGCAAGCAGACGAGCGTGCACAACCAGTACCCGGGGGTGGACGCCTTCGGGACCGAGCACTCCGGTGGCACCTGGATCGCCAACCAGCAGCGCGAGGACATGCTCAACATCGTCGACTACACGCGGAACTGGGCGAAGTCGGTGACGAAGTGGTCGCTGGCCGTCGATCAGAACCGGGGGCCGCACAACGGGGGGTGCGGGACATGCTCCGGGCTGATCACCGTTCACAACGGGGACGGGGCGAGTGGGCAGGTCGACTACACGATCGAGTACTACACGATGGGGCAGTTGACGAAGTTCGTGCGGCCGGGGGCGCAGCGGGTGGCCTCTACGGCGAGTACGTCCGTGCCGAACGTGGCGTGGCGCAATCCTGACGGTTCCAAGGCGCTGATCGCCTACAACGACTCCTCGTCCGCGAAGACCGTGACCATCGACTGGGGCTCGCAGCACGCGACGTACTCGCTGCCGGGGAAGACTTCCGCGACGTTCACCTGGGCTGGGCAGCAGGTCGGTGGGGGTGGACAGGCGGGGGCGTTCGTGGGGCTCGCGGGCAAGTGTCTTGATGTGGCCGGGGGGTCGTCGGCGAACGGTACGGCGGTTCAGCTGTACGACTGCAATGGCTCGGACGCCCAGCGGTGGACGGTGGCGGGGGACGGGTCGGTCCAGGCCCTGGGCAAGTGCCTCGACGTCACGTCGGCGTCCACGGCTGATGGGGCGAAGGTTCAGCTCTACGACTGCAATGGGACCGGGGCGCAGCGGTGGTCGTACAACGGGTCGACGGGTGACGTGGTCAACGCGGCGGCGGGGAAGTGTCTGGACGTGACGGACAACTCCGCGGTGAATGGGGCTCGGGCGCAGATCTGGTCCTGCACGGGGGCGGCCAATCAGAAGTGGGCGCTGCGCTGAGGGGGTTCGCCCCGTTTCCTCGCCCCCGCCGCCCCTACCCGTCCCATCCCAGGGGCTCCGCCCCTTCCACCCCGCCGGGGGCTCCGCCCCCAGACCCCCGATCGGCCTGAACGGCCTCGTCCTCAGACGCCAGACGGGCTGAGTGATACGGGCTGGGGTGGGTGGGTGGACCGGAGAGTGGGTGGGGCATCGGCCCCGGCCTCGTCCTCAGACGCCGGACGGGCTGAAAGATGCGCGCAGCGCCCCGTCAGGGGCGCGGGGAACTGCGCGCCAAGCCCCCACCGGCCGACGGCCGAACGAATCCGGGCGGGCGGGGGACGCGGGGCGAAGCCCCCGCCTCAGGAGCGCGGGGAACTGCGCGACCAGCCCCCGCCCACCCGCAGACGACCGAATCGGGTGGGCGGGGAGCTGAGCGGGCGCGGTCGGCTACTCCGCCGGCTCTACGCCCGCGCGCAGCAAGCCGTACGTGTACGCGTCCTCCAGCGCCTGCCAGGACGCCGCGATCACGTTCTCCGCGACGCCCACCGTGGACCACTCCCCCGCTCCGTCGGAGGTGGAGATGAGGACGCGGGTGGTGGACTGGGTGCCGTGCTTGCCTTCCAGGATGCGGACCTTGTAGTCCACGAGCTCCAGCTTGGCGAGCTGGGGGTAGATCTTTTCGAGGGCGACCCGCAGGGCACGGTCGAGCGCGTTCACCGGACCGTTGCCCTCCGCCGTGGCGACGATGCGCTCGCCCTTGGCGAAGAGTTTGACGGTGGCTTCGTTGGCGTGGGTGCCGTCGGGGCGGTCCTCGACGATCGCGCGCCAGGACTCGACCTGGAAGTACGTGCGGGCCCGCCCCTCCGCCTCCTCGCGGAGCAGGAGTTCGAAGGACGCGTCCGCCGCCTCGTACGTGTAGCCCTGGAGCTCGCGCTCCTTGACGCGTTCCACGACGCGGCCCACCAGCTCGCGGTCGCCACCGAGGTCGATGCCGAGTTCCTTGCCCTTGAGCTCGATCGACGCGCGGCCCGCCATGTCGGAGACCAGCATCCGCATGGTGTTGCCGACCTGCTCGGGGTCGATGTGCTGGTAGAGGTCCGGGTCGACCTTGATCGCGGAAGCGTGCAGGCCCGCCTTGTGGGCGAAGGCCGAGACTCCGACGTACGGCTGGTGCGTGGAGGGGGTGAGGTTGACGACCTCGGCGATCGCGTGCGAGATCCGGGTCATCTCGCGCAGGGCGCCGTCCGGGAGGACCTTCTTGCCGTATTTCAGTTCCAGGGCGGCCACGACCGGGAACAGGTTCGAGTTGCCGACCCGTTCGCCGTAGCCGTTCGCGGTGCACTGGACGTGGGTCGCGCCCGCGTCGACGGCGGCCAGGGTGTTGGCGACCGCGCAGCCCGTGTCGTCCTGGGCGTGCATGCCGAGCCGGGCGCCGGTGTCGGCGAGGACCGTGGCGACGACCGCCTGGACCTGGGCGGGGAGCATGCCGCCGTTGGTGTCGCAGAGGATGACGACGTCGGCGCCCGCCTCCCAGGCCGCGCGGACGACCGCCTTCGCGTACTCGGGGTTCGCGCGGTAGCCGTCGAAGAAGTGCTCGCAGTCGACGAAGACCCGGCGGCCCTGCTCGCGCAGGTACGAGACCGTGTCCCGGACCATCTCCAGGTTTTCGTCGAGGGTGGTGCGCAGTGCGAGTTCGACGTGGCGGTCGTGGGACTTGGCGACCAGGGTGATCACCTGGGCACCGGCGTCGAGAAGGGCCTTGACCTGCGGGTCCTCGCTCGCCTTGCCGCCCGCGCGGCGGGTGGCGCCGAACGCGACCAGCTGGGCGTGCTTGAAGTCGATCTCCTGCTGGGCCCGGGCGAAGAACTCGGTGTCGCGCGGGTTGGCGCCGGGCCAGCCGCCCTCGATGAAGCCCACGCCGAAGTCGTCCAGGTGCCGTGCGATGGCCAGCTTGTCCGCCACGGTGAGGTTGATGCCCTCACGCTGCGCGCCGTCGCGCAGCGTCGTGTCGAAGACGTGGAACGAATCGTCGAGCTCGCTGGTTTCGGTCATGGTGTTCGGCTCCTGATGTCGGATCTCGGTCTGTACCGGAATGACCGGCTCCACCGTCCTCCAATGATCCCTCGCGCTCCCTTCCCGGCTTGAGGTGGGCCAGGAAAACGAAAAACCTCTCGCGGGTGCGAGAGGTCTGCGCGCGGGTCGAGGACGACGATGTCCGCCCGTACGTGGTGGTACGTGGCGGTCACTGCGGACCGGCGCGCCTGCTGCCAATAATCATGGCGAACGAGAGCACGGGGGCAGTCTGGCACATACCGCCCCGATGCTCACGGGTTGTCTCAGGATGCGAACCGCGCCGAGGCCTCGGTGAGGTAGGTGGCGCTGGCCGCGTACTCGCCGCCCGCCGAGAGTCCTTGCAGCAGGCGGGCGACAAGCAGGACGACCGCACCGCCGTAGCCCGCCCCCGCGTCGGACGGTACGGCCGCGCCGGTGAGCGCGAGCAGGCCGAGTGACTCAGCTCAGGGATTCGTCCAGAAACTCCCTTACGTGGAGCAGGATCCGCTCTCTGTCCGTGCCGCGCAGTCCGATCGCCACATGGATGGAGAAGCCGTCGAGGAGGGCCCGCAGCCGGGCGGCGCAGCGGTCCGGGTCGACCGGCCGGAACTCGCCGCGCGAGACACCCTCGGCGAGCAGCGCGACCAGGTCGCGGTGCCAGGCGCCCTCGATGGCGACCTGCCGCTCGCGGGCGGCGTCGTCGGCGTTCTGCGAGCGGTTCCAGACCTCCAGCCAGAGCGTCCAGTGCGGGTCGCGGTGGCCGTCGGGGACATACAGGTCGACGTACGCGTCGAGCCGCTCCCGGGCGGTGCCCCGGGCGGCGAGCAACCGACCGCGCTCGGCGCCGAGCCGCCCCTCGCTCCACTCCAGGGTCCGCAGCAGCAGCTCGTCCTTGGAGTGGAAGTAGTAGAGGAGATGACCGCTGCTCATGCCGACCTCGCGGCCGAGCGCCGCCATGGTGAGCTTCTCCAGACCGCGCTCGGCGATCATGTCCATGGCGGCTGCCAGCACGTCCTCGCGCGGAGGCGCGTTCTTCCTCCGCGGCGCGCTGTCCCCTGCCACGTGCGACTCCTGGTTCAGATCCTCGGCTGCTGCTGGGTGATGCAGTGGATGCCACCGCCTCCGGCAAAGATCGTACGTGCGTCCACCAGTGTCACCGTCCGCTCGGGGAAGAGCCGTCGGAAGATGCCGGCCGCGAGCTCGTCGCGCGGGTCGTCGAAGCCGCAGAGGACCACGCCGCCGTTGCAGAGGTAGTGGTTGATGTAGGAGTAGTCGGCCCAGTGACCGTCGGCCTCCAGGATCGTCGGGGCCTGGACCTCGACGACCTCCAGACGGCGCCCGCGCGCGTCGGTCGCGGCCTTGAGCAGGCCGATGACCTCCTTGGTCACCTCGTGATCGGGGTGCGCCGGGTCCGGCTGGGAGTGCGCGACCACGACTCCGGGGCGGGCGAAGGCGGCCACGATGTCGACATGGCCGAGCGTGCCGAAGCCGTACGGGGGGTAGTCGCCGGTCAGCCCGCGCGGCAGCCAGATCGCCTTGCGGGTGCCGAGGTGGGCGTGGATCTCCGCCTCCACCTGCTCGCGCGTCCAGTCGGGGTTGCGCTCGGGGCCGAGCTGCACGGTCTCGGTCAGGAGCACGGTGCCCTCGCCGTCGACGTGGATCGCACCGCCCTCGTTGACCAGCTTCGAGGCGTACGTCTTCGCCCCCGCGAGGTCCGAGACATACGCGCCGATCTTGGCGTCGTGCTCCCAGCGGGCCCAGTCCTGGGCGCCCCAGCCGTTGAACGTCCAGTCCACGGCGGCCAGTTCGCCCTTCCCGTTGGTGAGGAAGGTGGGGCCGATGTCACGCATCCAGGCGTCGTCGAGTTCGCGTTCGACGGTGTCGACGTCCGGACCGAGCAGCGCCCGGGCCGCCTGCGACTGGCCCGGCCCGCACACGACCGTCACCGGTTCGAACCGGCGGATCGCGCGCGCCACCGCCGCCCAGGCCGCGCGCGCCTCGGCGAGGTCGTCGGGGTTGTCGAAGGTGGGGTTGGGGCCCGGCCACGCCATCCAGGTGCGCTCGTGCGGGGTCCACTCGGCGGGCATCCGGAAACCGTCGGCGGCAGGGGTCATGACGTGCACCTTCATCAGAGGAAGTAGAGGCGGTTGAGGGAGACCGAGTCGGCGGGCTCGGAGCGCAGCGGGTCGCCGTCGAGGGTGACCAGGCCGGTGCGCTGGTCGACGTCGACGGATCCGGTACGGGAGTTGAGGCGCAGGTCGGCGGGGCCGATCCCGCGGGTGCCGCGCACGGCGACCCGGCGCCGGCGTGTCGGCATGAGGTCGTTGCCCTGGTCGAGCGCGGCCTGGGCGACGAAGGCGACCGAGATCTCGGCGGGCGTCGCGCCGTGCGCCCCGAACTGGGGCCCCAGGACGAGGGGTTCGCAGGTGTCGGTGGCGGCGTTCGGGTCGCCGACGACACCGTACGCCGGGAAGCCGGACTTGAGGACGAGCTGCGGCTTGGCGCCGAAGAACTCCGGGCGCCACAGGACGATGTCGGCGAGCTTGCCGACCTCGATCGAGCCGACCTCGTGGGCGAGTCCGTGCGCGATGGCGGGGTTGATGGTGAGCTTGGCCATGTAGCGCAGGACGCGCTCGTTGTCGTGGTCCACGTCCGCCGGGGCGCCGCGCTCGGCCTTCATCTTCCCGGCCATCGCGAAGGTGCGGCGTACGGTCTCGCCCGCGCGTCCCATGCCCTGCGCGTCCGAGGAGGTGATCCCGATCGCGCCCAGGTCGTGCAGCACGTCCTCGGCGCCCATGGTCCCGGCGCGGATCCGGTCGCGGGCCATGGCCGCGTCGCCGGGCAGGTCGGTCTTCAGGTCGTGGACGGAGACGATCATGCCGTAGTGCTCGGCGACCGCGTCCCGGCCGAAGGGCAGGGTGGGGTTGGTGGAGGAGCCGATGACGTTCGGGACTCCCGCCATCTTCAGGACGTTCGGTACGTGCCCGCCGCCGCAGCCCTCGATGTGGAAGGCGTGGATGGTCCGGCCTTCGAGGACGCGCAGGGTGTCCTCGACCGACAGGCATTCGTTCAGCCCGTCGCTGTGCAGGGCGACCTGGACGTCGTGCTCCTCGGCGACGCGCAGCGCGGTGTCGAGGGCGCGGGTGTGGGCGCCCATGTCCTCGTGGACCTTGAAGCCGCTCGCGCCGCCCTCGGCCAGGGCCTCGACGAGGGGGGCGGCGTCGGAGGACGAACCCCGGCCCAGGAAGCCGATGTTGACCGGCCAGGCGTCGAAGGCGTTGAAGGCGTGGCGCAGCGCCCAGGGCGAGTTGACGCCGACGCCCCACACCGGCCCGAACTCCTGGCCGATGATCGTGGTGACGCCGGAGGCGAGCGAGGCCTCCATGATGCGCGGCGACAGCAGGTGCACGTGGGTGTCGACGGCTCCGGCGGTGGCGATCAGTCCCTCGCCCGAGACGATCGACGTCCCCGTACCGACCACGACGTCGACCCCGTCGAGGGTGTCGGGGTTCCCGGCCCGTCCGATCGAGCAGATCCGCCCCTCGCGGATGCCGATGGAGACCTTGCGGATCCCCTGGGCCGCGTCGATCACCACCACGTTGCTGATGACGACGTCGCAGGTCTCGCGGACGGCGGCGGCCTTGAGGTGCAGTCCGTCGCGGGCGGTCTTGCCGAAACCGGCGAGGAACTCGTCGCCGTAGCGCTGGGCGTCGGACTCGACGCGGATGGTCAGCCCTGAGTCACCGAGGCGGACGCGGTCGCCGGCGCGGGGGCCGTGGGTGGCTGCGTACTCGTAAGGATTCATCGCCGCTCAGCTCCCTCGTTCTCCCCGACGCCCCCGGCATCTCCGGTGTCCCCGGCGTCTCCCGCATCTCCCGCATCTCCCGCATCTCCCGCATCTCCGGCGTCCCCAGCGTCTCCGGCGTCCCCGGCGTCCCCGGCATCTCCGGGATCCCCGGCATCACCGGCCCCGAGGTACCCGCAGGCGGCGGCCCTGCGCAGGGCCTCCTCCCTGGCTCCGGGTGCGTCCAGCGGCCCGTCGACCAGTCCCGCGAAGCCGATGGCGATCCGCTCACCACCGATGGGCAGCAGCCCGACCTCGGCGCTCTCCCCCGGCCCGAAGCGCACGGAGGACCCGGCGGGGACCGCGAGCCGCATCCCGTAGGCCGCCGCCCGCGGGAAGTCGAGCCGCGGGTTGGTCTCGAAGAAGTGGAAGTGCGAGGTGACGGAGACAGGAACGGTCGCGGTGTTGGTGACGGTCAGCCGGACGACCGCGGCGGGCTCGGCATGCTCCGGCCCCGGCAGCAGCGCGCCGGGCGCCCGCTCCCCCAGCCCGCCCCCGAGGGGGTCGCTGACGATCGCGAGCCGGGACCCGTCGTCGAAGACGGCCTCGACATGCACCTCGGTGACGACGTCGGCGACGCCCGGCAGGACGTCGTCCGGGCCGAGCACCGCCCGGGCCGCCGCGATCGCCTCGGCGAGCCGACGCCCGTCCCGGGCCGCCTCGCACACGGTGTCCGCGATGAGGGCGGTCGCCTCGGGGACGTTCAGCCTGAGGCCCCGGGCCCGGCGGGCACGGGCCAGCTCGGCGGCCCCGAAGAGCAGCAGCCGGTCACGTTCCGTGGGGGTCAGTCTCATGTCCGGGCACCTCCTTGCCTTCCTCAATTTAGAACACCACTCTAAACAAGAGATTCGTGGAACGGAACGATTGACATCCAGAATCTGGTCACAGACATTGAACGTCGCTCTAACTCTCAGGCGGCCGTCGAAGGAGACCAGCCATGCCGATCGAACAGCGCGGAGTCGACACCATCCCCGACGAGGAACGGACCAGCGGGCCGGGGGACCTCGTCTCGATCCTGCTGGGATCGAACCTCTGTCTGGGCGTGATCATCTTCGGCTGGCTGCCACCCTCCTTCGGGCTCGACTGGTGGTCGTCGGTGAGCGCGATCGTGGCGGGCACGGTGATCGGCACGGCGCTCACCGCGCCGCTCGCGCTGGTGTCCCTGCGTACGGCGACGAACCTCTCCACCTCCTCCGGCGCCCAGTTCGGCGTGCGCGGACGGCTGGTCGGCTCGGTCGTCGGGCTGCTGCTCGCCCTCGGCTACACCGCGCTGACCGTCTGGATCGGCGGCGATGTGATGGTGAGCGTGCTCGGCCGCCTGTTCGGGCTGCCGGCGAACGGGCTGTCGTACGCCGTCGTGTACGCCGTCCTCGCCGCCGCCACCGTCGCGGGCGCGGTGTACGGCTACCGCGTGCTGCTCGCGATGTCCCGGGTCCTCGCGGTCGGCATGACCGCGCTCCTCGCGCTCGGTGTGCTCGCCTACGCGCCGCACTTCACCACCGCCGCGCTCCCGGAGACCGGCGGCTATCTGCTGGGCTCGTTCTGGCCGACCTGGCTGCTGGCGGCGGTCGCGGCGGGCCTGTCCGGACCGATCGCGTTCATCACCCTGCTCGGCGACTACACGCGCTACATCTCCCCGTCCCGGCACTCCTCCCGTACGGTCCTGCACGCCACCTGGCTGGGCCTGATCGCCGGGCTGCTGGTCCCGCAGCTCTTCGGCACCTTCACGGCGTACGCGGCCCGCGCGGCCCTCGACTACGCGGGGCCGCTGGTCTCCGCCTCCCCCACCTGGTACCTGGTCCCGCTGCTGCTCGCCGCCTCCGCCGGGTCGGTCGGCAACGCGGGCCTGATGCTGTACTCCATGGGCCTGGACCTGGACGCGATCCTGCCGAAGGCCTCGCGCGCCCGGGCCACGCTCACGGTCGCCGTCGTCGCCACCGTCTGTGTCTTCGTCGGCCACTACGCCTGGAACGCGCAGTCCGCGATGACGTCCTTCGTCCTTCTCCTGACCGCCATCGGCACCCCGTGGGCGGTCATCACCCTCATCGGCTTCGCCCGTTGCCGCGGAATCTACGACCCGGACGCCCTCCAGGTCTTCAACCGCCGCTCCCGCGGCGGGATCTACTGGTACCGCGCCGGCTGGAACGTCCAGGCGACGGTCTCCTGGGCACTGGGCGCGTTCGCCGGCCTCCTCGCCGTCTCCCTCCCTTCGTACCAGGGACCGCTGCTGTCCCTCACCGGTGGAGTGGACTGCAGCTTCGTCCTGTCAGGGCTGGTCGGCGGCCTCGTCTACGTGGCCCTCTCGCCGAAGCGGGCGTCACACCGGGTCGAGGCCGGGCAGGAACTGGCTCGCGCCGAAAGCGGGCTTTAGGTCGCTGAACCAGGTGGCGTTCTCGTCGTAGGCGGCGAAGAACGGGCGGCCCACCAGCTCCGGATCGCGGGCCTGGATGAGATGGAGCACGAAGACCTTCTCGCCGGCCACCTCCGTGATCCCGTCCACGCACACCTTGCCCGGCATCGCCGACATGACCGGGCCGCGCACGGTCCGCGCCAGGCCTGACACCTGGGCGTAGGCGTCGCGGAAGATCTGGTGACCGCGGGCGAGCGGCACCCCGAAGTAGCCCTGCGGGCCGGTGTCCCGCTCCACGAACTGGTAGTACGGCACCGCCCCCAGCGCGGTCGTCTCGTTCCACAGCCCGGCCCACGCCTCGGCACTGTCGTTGATGCCCCTGACCAGCGGCCCCTGGCAGCGGACCACGGCACCCGTGTCACGCACCCGGCGCATCGCCTCGCGCACCACCGGGGGCCGCAGCTCCTGGGGATGGGTGAAGTGGGCCATCAGCGCGAGGTGGCGGCCGCTCGCGACGACCTTCTCGAACAGGCGCAGCACGTCGTCGGCGTCGCGGTCGGTGAGGAAACGGTACGGCCAGAAGGCGAGCGACTTGGTGCCGATGCGGATCGACTGGATCGACTCGATCTCCAGGAGCGGTTCGACGTAGCGGCGCAGCACCTCGGTGCTCATCACCATCGGGTCGCCACCCGTGATGAGCGCGCTGGTGACCTCCGGGTGGGCGCGCAGATAGGCGGACGTGGCGCCGATGTCGTCGGTGGCGATGCGCAGGTCGGACTCGCCGACGAACTGGGGCCAGCGGAAGCAGTACGTGCAGTAGGCGTGGCAGGTCTGGCCCTGGCGCGGGAAGATCAGCACCGTTTCCGGGTACTTGTGCTGGAGGCCGGTGAGGCGCCGCCCCTCGTGCACGGGGACGTTGGCGTCGAGCTGCCCGGAGGGATGCGGGTTGAGCTTCATCCGGATCTCGTGCGCCGCGCGCAGGACCTCGGCCTTCGGGGCGTCCCGCGCCAGCAGCTCCGCCATCTGCCTGAGGTCGGGCTCGGGCAGCATCTCGGCCTGCGGGAACGTCAGCCGGAAGATGGGGTCGTCGGGCACGGCCGTCCAGTCGATCAGCTCATCGACCACGTGGGTGTTCGTACGGAACGGCAGGACGGCCGCCACCGCCCGCAGGGCTAGTCGCTCGGTGGGCGGCAGGGACACGCGCCGCAGCAGGCCGTCCAGGTCACGGGGTGTGAAGGCGCGAAAGCGGGGGCTCGGGTGCGAAGACCGGGAGCTGGTGTCCGAAGACCGGAGGCTCAGGTGCGCGGAACCGGGTCTCGCGGGCTGAGCGGGGTGGAGCGCTGAACTCATGTGTGCCGGGGCCTCTATTCCCTGACCAGGACCGACGGCCGCAACTCGACGAAGGCGCCCGCGGACGCATCGTACTTCTCCGCGAAGCGCTGCATGAGCAGCCGGTGAAGCTCACTTTCGTCGTCGACGACGATCAGTTCGTGCGCGCCCTGCACGCCCAAGGCCTCGCTGTACGCGGAGAGTTGATCGAGGCGGTGGCGGGCCATGTACGACACGAGGTCATGTCCGGCGACGTACAGACAGTCGTCCACATAGACGAAGCGACAGCTGAACTCCCGGCGGCCGTCGGTCGCGTCGACCAGGGTCACCGGCAGATGGGTGAACCGCTCCATCCGCTTGCTCTGCTGCCACAGTTCGTCGAAGCGCTGTTCGACGAAGGTGCCGAGCGGGGAGCGGACGGCGACTTCGAGCTGGACGCCTTCGCCGGAGAGGCGCCCGACGGTGAGGAAGGAGACCAGGGAGCGCTCGTCCCAGCGGTAGAGGGTCACGCCGGGGGACGCGGAGCAGAGGCGTACTTCGAGGAGCTGGCGGGAGTTCTCGTCGAGCCGGAGCGCGAACCGGTCCAGCGTGCGCAGGTTGCGCATGATGTCGCGGCGGATGTCGGCACTCTGCTCGCCCAGCTCACGGCCGCGCAGGATGACCGCGAGGGAGTCGGGGTCGAGGAGGAGGATCTGCACGCGGGCGCCGTGCCCGGTGGCCGCCTTGATGCCGCGGAAGAGACGCTCGGAGAACTGCGGGCCGAACACGTTGGAGAAGGTGTCGAGGACCTTCACGTTCGAGGTCGAGCCGTAGACCTGGGCGCTGAACCACTCGTAGTCCAGCCGGGTGTGTTCGCGGACCCGGCCCTCCTGGGCGCGGCTGATCAGCGGGCCGATCACGAAGACGGTGACGACGACGCCGACGATGTCGGTGCCGAGGTTGAGGGTGAGGTTCTCCTCGTAGTTGTCCATCCGCGAGCTGCTCCAGAGGAGGAGTGCGGCGACGGCGGCGAGGAGGACGAGGACCGTGAGGCTCTGGGGGCGGCGTGGGGTGCGTAAGGTGCGCAGCAGCCGGTGCAGTCGTGGTATCGGCGACCCTGCGCTCACCTGCGCTCCCTCCGTGGCCGTGCGGGCACACGGGAGGGCGGCACGCTCCCCCCGTGGAATCTGTGGATACCCGTGTCACGGAGCAGCTACGCGTCGAACGAACCGCCGGTCCCCGCACTCCTGTTGGGGAGAGGGGGACCGGCAGGGGGCGTCGGGCACCGGGGACCGACGGGCGCGAGGGTCGCGAGGGTCGTCCTAGCCCAGCGGGTGCATCCAGCCGTGCTTGTCCACGCTGATGCCGCGCTGGATGTCCAGAAGCGCCTCGCGCAGCTTCAGGGTGACCTCGCCGGGCTCGCCGCCGGACTGCTGCCACTCGGTGCCGGTGCGCTTGACCGTGCCGACAGGGGTGATGACCGCGGCCGTGCCGCAGGCGAAGACCTCCGTCAGGGTGCCGTTCTCCGCGTCGCGCTGCCACTGGTCGATGGAGACGCGGCCCTCCTCGGAGGTGTAGCCGAGGTCGCGGGCGACGGTGAGGAGGGAGTCGCGGGTGACGCCCTCCAGGATGGAGCCGGTGAGGGAGGGGGTGATGATCTTGTCCCCGTACACGAAGTACAGGTTCATGCCGCCGAGCTCCTCGATCCACTTGTGCTCGACCGCGTCGAGGTAGCAGACCTGGTCGCAGCCCTTCGCCGCGGCTTCGGCCTGGGCGAGGAGGGAGGCCGCGTAGTTGCCGCCGGTCTTGGCGTCGCCCATGCCGCCGGGGACGGCGCGCACATGGTCCTCGGAGAGCCAGATCGACACCGGCTTCACGCCGCCCGCGAAGTACGCGCCCGCGGGGGACGCGATGACGAGGAAGAGGTACTCGTTGGCGGGCTTCACACCCAGGCCGACCTCGGTCGCGATCATGAACGGACGCAGGTAGAGGGACTCCTCGCCGCCATGGGCGGGGACCCAGGCGCGGTCCTGCTGGACCAGCAGGTCACAGGCCTCGATGAACGTCTCCACGGGCAGCTCCGGCATGCCGAGCCGGCGGGCGGAGGACTGGAAGCGCCGGGCGTTCTTGTCCGGGCGGAAGGTGGCGACGGAGCCGTCGGGCTGGCGGTAGGCCTTGAGGCCCTCGAAGATCTCCTGCGCGTAGTGCAGGGTCATGTTCGCGGGGTCGAGGGAGAGCGGGCCGTACGGAACGAGCTGGCCGTCGTGCCAGCCGCGGCCCTCGGTCCACTTGATCGTCACCATGTGGTCGGTGAAGTGGCGGCCGAACCCGGGGTTGGCGAGGATCGCCTCGCGCTCCGCCGCGGAGCGGGGCTGCGAAGAGGGCTTGAGCTCGATCGTGGGCGTCGTCATGTGGTTGTCCTTCACCGGTTGTGTGTGACGGGCCGCGCTCACGCCCGTACTGCCAGTGGCCAGTACTAGGACGTCCGAGCATTCCCTCATTCCCGCGGCTCCGCGTTCGATTATCGCGCGCGCGAAGCCGTGGACGAAACGGGGTGAAGACGGCCCAGGGGGTACCCAGGGGTTGTCGATGGTGGCACCCGGCGAGGGCATAGGAAAAGCCACCGGGTGCGGATGCGACCCGGCGGCTCCTACGAGACGTAAGTGGCGTGGGGGTCCCCCCACGCCCTTAAGGCAGTGAGGGAGGGTCAGCCGGCTACTCGTACGGCGAGCGCGTCGCCGATTTCCTCGGTGCTGCGGGCGGGCTTGCCCACGCGCTCGGCGAGGTCGGCCGAGACGGCGTCCTCGATGCGGGCGGCCTCGGCCTCGTAGCCGAGGTGGCGCAGCAGGAGGGCGACGGACAGGACGGTGGCGCTGGGGTCGGCCTTGCCCTGGCCCGCGATGTCGGGCGCCGAGCCGTGTACGGGCTCGAACATCGAGGGGAACTCGCCGGAGGGGTTGATGTTCCCGCTCGCGGCCACGCCGATGCCGCCGGAGACGGCCGCGGCGAGGTCGGTGATGATGTCGCCGAAGAGGTTGTCGGTGACGATCACGTCGAAGCGCGCGGGGTCCGTGACGAGGTAGATCGTCGCGGCGTCCACGTGGATGTAGTCCGTGGTGACCTCGGGGAACTCCTCGGCCACCTTGTTGAAGACGTTCGTCCAGAGGTGACCGGCGAAGGTCAGCACGTTGTTCTTGTGGACCAGCGTCAGCTTCTTGCGCGGGCGGGCCTGGGCGCGGGCGAAGGCGTCACGGACGACACGCTCGACACCGAAGGCCGTGTTGACGGAGACCTCGGTGGCGACCTCGTGCTCGGTGCCCTTGCGGATCGTGCCGCCGTTGCCCGTGTACGGACCCTCGGTGCCCTCGCGGACCACGACGAAGTCGATCTCCGGCTGGCCGGCCAGCGGGGTGGCGACACCCGGAAGGAGCTTCGACGGACGCAGGTTGACGTGGTGGTCGAAGGCGAAGCGGAGCTTGAGCAGGAAGCCGCGCTCCAGGACGCCGGACGGGACCGAGGGGTCGCCGATCGCGCCGAGCAGGATCGCGTCATGCTGCTTGAGGGCGTCGAGGTCGGCCTCGGTGAGGGTCTCACCGGTGGCGTGGTAGCGCTTGGCCCCGAAGTCGAACTCCTTGGTCTCCAGCTTCACATCCTGCGGAAGGACGGCGGAGAGCACCTTCAGCCCCTGGGCCACGACCTCCTGGCCGATGCCGTCACCGGGGATCACTGCGAGATTGATGCTGCGAGACATGAAGGCACCGTACTCCGTGTCCCATGGAATGACACGATGCGTCCGCCATCCGGACATGGTCGGGGTGTCGCGGATCGTTTCGTCGACGTGCGTTCACCCGTACGTATGGCGGGCGTTGGGACTTGCTGGGAAGTTCACCGACATGGACCTTCCCGACTTCGGCATTCCGCAGCAGCTCGCGAGCCGGATGAGCATGGCGGAGCAGTACGAGTACCTGCGTACGAAGCTCACGAGGCGCCGCGCCCTGGTGTCGGCGGGTGCGTTCGCGGGCGGCGGGCTGCTGGCCGGCTGCTCGTCCCCGTCGGGGACAGTGACGCGCGGCTCCGCCCCGGGCACGAGCGTCACCGGGCAGGTGCACGGTTCTGTCGTCACCCCCTTCGGCCGTCATCTCGCCTTCGGCGCCGACCCGAAGAGCCAGATGCGGGTCTCCTGGCAGGTGCCGCTCGCGGTCCGGAGGCCGTATCTGCGGGTGGGCACGCATCCCGGACAGCTGAGCCGGAAGGTCGAGGCCGAGGTCCGCGCCCTGCACACGCCGGGGGTCACGGGCGTACGGCTGGCACTGGACCAGTACTACGTGCACGCGGCCCTGGACGGTCTGAAGCCCGGCACGACGTACTACTACGGCGTCGGCCACGACGGCTTCGACCCGGCCTCACCGGCGCACAGGTCGACCGTCGGCTCCTTCCGCACGGCGCCCGCGAACCCGGAGAAGTTCGTGTTCACCGCCTTCGGCGACCAGGGCGTCAGCTCGGCCGCGCTCGCCAACGACAAGGTGCTGCTGCGCCAGAAGCCCGCCTTCCACCTCCACGCGGGTGACATCTGCTACGCGGACGGGACCGGGCGCGGCAAGAAGTCGGACGGGTTCGACCCCGGGTACTGGGACCTGTTCCTCAAGCAGACCGAGCCGGTGGCGAAGTCGGTGCCGTGGATGGTGACGACCGGCAACCACGACATGGAGGCCTGGTACTCGCCGGACGGCTACGGCGGCCAGGCGGCCCGTTTCTCCCTCCCTGACAGCGGCTTCGACCCCCGGACGGCACCGGGCGTCTACTCCTTCACCTACGGCAACGTCGGCATCGTTGCACTGGACGCGAACGACGTGTCGTACGAGATTCCCGCCAACCAGGGCTACACGGGCGGGAAGCAGACGAAGTGGCTGGACAGGAAGCTGGGCGAGCTGCGTGCCTCGGCGGCGGTGGACTTCATCGTGGTCTTCTTCCACCACTGCGCCTATTCGACGTCCGCGCACGCCTCCGACGGCGGGGTGCGCGCGGCGTGGCTGCCGCTGTTCAGCAAGCACCAGGTGGACCTGGTGATCAACGGGCACAACCATGTGTACGAGCGGACGGATGCCGTCAAGAAGGGCGCGGTGGGCCGTGCGGTGCCGGTGGGCGGCTCGACGGATCCGACGCGGGACGGGATCGTCTACGTCACCGCGGGCGGCGGCGGCAAGGATCTGTACGGCTTCCCGTCGGGCGTGAAGGACAGCTACGAGGGGCACGTCGGCCGCCACGAGTCCGTGAGCAGCTTCCACTGGACCAAGTCGCAGGACCAGCAGCGGGAGACGGTGGAGTGGTCCCGGGTGCGGTACGCCGGCTTCTCCTTCCTCTCGGTGGAGGCGGAGGCGGGCACGGCGCCCCGGCTCAAGGTGTCGGCGCTCGCGGAGAGCGGCAGGCGCATCGACCACTTCGAGGTGCGGCGCGGTGGCTGAGCGCACGGCAGCGGCTCGGCACTCCGGGGTGCGGCGCGGGGCGTGAACCCCGCGCCGCACCCCGTGCGGGTGCGGCTCCCGGTACGAAAGGTGGTGCGGGCGGGTCAGTGACCCGTCTCGCCGCCGTTGTCCCTGCGGTCGAGGGCGCGCTGGAGGGCGGCGGCCGCGTTCTTACGGTCGGACTCACTCGTGCGGGACACGTGGCGGACTCGGCGGACGGTCGTCTCGGCCATGATGGATCGACTCCTTGCCTCCGGAAAGCGGCCCGGAACGGACCACCGGAAGTGCGATGAGGAAGGGATACGAGACGCCGGGGCGGGGATCGGTGCCGCAGGGGTTGCCTGCCAGGGGCACCGGCTCACGACCGCCATTCGCTTGGTCTAGCGAGACGTTCGGCTCCTACAAAACTAAGCGAGGAAGGAGCATCTGTCTCCACAGTTAGTCGGACTTCCTACTATCTGAGACGGTGGATTGGGTCACACGGCCCTGAGCTGGGACAACAGTTCGCGCGGCATCGCCCGCCGCCGGGTGCAGCCGCAGGGCGCCCGCCGTCGGAACAAGACACAGCACGCCGAGCACCACGAACGCGACGGCGTACGCCGAGCGCGTCCCGTCCGTCAGCGCCGCGCCCCCGCGCAGCGCGACGGCGGTGACGGCCACGCCCAGCCCCGCGGCCAGTTGGTGGGAGGTCGCGAAGAGGGCGTTGGCGTCGCGCAGCCGCTCCGGCGGGGTCTCACTGAAGGCGATGGTCGCGTAGCCGCTGAGGCCGACCGAACGGGCGACACCGGAGAGCACCGCGACGACCGCGATCACCGCGACCGGCGTCTCCCGCGTGAACAGCGCGCAGGCCGTGGTGGTGACCGCGAGCCCGAGCGTGGAGACGATCAGCAGCGGACGGAAGCCGAAGCGGTTGATCAGATACGTGGTCGCGGGCTTGACCCCGATGTTCCCGACGAAGACGAACAGCACCACCGCGCCCGACTTCACCGCGCTCCAGCCGAACACCTCCTGGAAGAGCAGTGGGAGGAGGAAGGGGAGGGCGGCGACGACCGCCATGTAGAGCGAGCCGTCGAGCGCCGACGCGCGGAAGGACTGGACGTCCAGGGTGCGCAGGTTGACCAGCGGGTGCGGGGTGCGCAGCAGATGCCGTACGGCCGCGGTGAGCGCCACGGTGGCGATCGCGCCGACCGCCACCGTCTGCGCGGCGGATCCTCCGGTCTGGTCGGAGAGCAGGTGCGCGGTCCAGGTCAGGGCGGCGAGACCGGTGCAGGTGAGCAGGGTGCCGACGAGGTCCAGCGGGGGTGTCTCGTCCCGCGGGGCCGGTGCGATGAGGCGGTGCGCGACGAGCAGGGCGACCACGCCGAGGGGCACGTTCAGCAGGAAGATCCAGTGCCAGGAGGCGTACGTGGTGATCAGGCCCCCGAGCAGGGGCGCGAGCACCGGGGCGACGAGGCCGGGCCACACGATGTACGCGACCATGCGCGGCAGATCCCGCTTGGCGGTGCCGGTCAGGACGACCAGCCGGCCGACCGGCACCATCATGGCGCCGCCGACGCCCTGCATCACACGGGTGCCGACGAGCACGCCGAGGTTCGGGGCGAACGCGCAGGCCAGGGAGGCGAGGGTGAAGACCGTGATCGCGGCGAGAAAGACCCGGCGTGGGCCGAAGCGGGCGGTGAGCCAGCCGGAGAGGGGGATGAGAACAGCGAGGGTGACGAGGTAGGCGGTGATGACCAGGCCCACGGAAGTGGGGGCGGTGTGCAGGTCCCGGGCTATCTGCGGAGCCGCGGTCGACACGATCGTGCCGTCCAGCATCTCCATGAAGAAGCAGCCCGCGACGAGGAGCGCGGTCGCGGTGCCGCGCGGCTGAGAATCCGTCATGGGTCCAGGTTCGGGGCGCCCATTGCTGCACACAAGGTCCGATTGCTTCACGTAGCCTTGCGTCTCATGCAGCATTCAGCGCATGCGTCGTCCGGCTCCGGGCTGACCGCTCCCCTCCCCGACATGAACCTCCTGCCCGCCCTCGACGCCCTGCTGCGCGCGGGCAGCGTGGCGGGCGCGGCGGCCGAACTGAATGTCTCCCCCTCGGCGATGAGCCGCACCCTGGGCCGGCTGCGCCGGGTGGTCGGCGACCCGCTCCTCGTCCCGTCGGGGCGGGGTCTGACCCTGACGCCCCGCGCGCGGGAGATGCAGCCTCGGGTGCAGACGGCGCTGGCGGGCGCGGTGGCGGCGCTGCGACCGCCGACCGACGTCGAACTCTCCTCCCTTCGACGGGAGTTCAGAATCCGCACCAATGACGGGGTCGTCCTGTCCCTCGGCGCCCCGCTGCTGGAACTGGCGGCCCGGGAGGCACCCGGCGTACGGCTGCGACTGCTGCCCGAGGGTGAGGAGGACCCGGCGGATCTGCGCACCCATGTCGACCTGGACGTGGGCGAGTTGCCGGACCCGCTGCCGCACGACGTGCGCGCCTCGACGCTGCACGAACACCGGATGGTGGCGGTGGCGCGGGCCGGCGCGGAGTTCGCGCGCGAGCCGCTGACGCCTGAGCGGTTCGCCGCACTGCCGCACATCACGGTGACACGGCGCGGCCGGGCGCACAGCGTGGTGGACGAACGCCTCGCCGGGCTCGGCCTGCACCGCGACGTCCTGGCCACCGCCCCCACCTTCGGCGCGGCCTGCTTCTTCGTCCTGCGCACCGACGCCCTGGCGCTCGTCCCGGCGGAGGTCGCGAGGGAGGCGGAGCACTGGATGCCGCTGGCGGTGCTGGAGATCCCGCTGGACCTGCCGAGGTTCTCGACGGGCCAGGCATGGCACGTACGGCTGGACACGGATCCGGCGCACCGGTGGCTGCGGGGAGCGCTGGCGCGGGTGGCGGAGGAGGTGAGGTGCGCCGACAAAAATTGATCCTATCTCTGATGCGGTCGCACGCCTTGACAGGCCCAATGCGCACCTTCACTCTCACAATCATCGGATGACTACAGGAGATGACTGCGAGAAGGAGGGTTCCTGATGTCGGTCCAGTTACGGGCCCGCACCATCGTGTTGACGCTCTGTTCCACCCTGCTCGCCACGGCGGTGGCGGCGCTCCCCGCCCGCGCCGAGGGGTCGGCGCGGGCCGCCTGGGAGGTGAAGGGGCCGCACGGCTCCCCGACGGCGGTCGTCGCACTCGATCGGACCGACGGACATCCCACGCTCGCCGTGAGACGCGAGGGCAGAACGGTCCTGGAGCCATCCCCCCTCGGCCTGGTCACCGAACAGACCGACTTCTCCCGGGGGTTGACCCTCACCGGACGCTCCGAGCGCACGATCACCGAGCACTACACGAGCCCGACCGGCAAGTCCCGCGACCGCGTCGCCCGCATGACCGAGGCCCGCTTCCGCTTCCGCACCGCCGACGGCGCCCGGCTCGACCTGGTGACACGGGTCGCCCGCGACGGCGTCGCCTACCGCTACGTCCTGCCGCAGAGCCACGGCAACGTACTGCGCGAGGCCTCCGCCTTCACCCTCCCCACCGGCGCGAACGCCCTCCTCGGCGGCTACCGCGCCGACAACGAGCTCCGCTTCACCCGCTACGACTCCGCGGCGTCGGCGCCGGCGGGCGCGTACATGATGCAGGGCCTGTTCAGGACGGACGGGGGCAACGGCGCCGCCGCTGACGGCGACTACGCCCTGATCGCCGAGTCGGACGTCAACGGCACCTACGCGGGAGCCCACCTGACGCACGCCGCGGACTCGTCGACGTACGGGCTGAGCCTCTGGAACGACGAGCCGATCCTGACGTCCGGCCCGCTCACCACCCCCTGGCGCGCGATCGTCACCGGCGATCTCGCGACCGTCACCGAGTCGACGTTCATCGACGACCTCGCCCCGGCGTCCCGGGTCCGCGACACCTCGTGGATCAAGCCGGGCCCGGCGCTGTGGACCTGGCTGGCGGGCGGCAAGGAGGCCGGGCAGAGCCTGGCCGCGCAGGAGAAGTACGTGGACTACGCGGCCGAGCGCGGCTGGCCGTACGAAGTGGTGGACGCGGGCTGGTACTACAAGACCGGCGACTGGGAGGTGATCGATCCCCAGTGGCAGACGGACAGCTGGATGCCGGAGCTGGTGCGCTACGCGGCGGCCAAGGGCGTGGGCATCCATGTCTGGCTGCACTACAGCCTGCTGACCGATCCCGCCGAGCGTGAGAAGTGGCTTTCGACGCTGGCGGGTTGGGGTGTCAAGGGCGTGAAGATCGACTTCATGGACTCGGAGTCCCAGGAGCGGATGCGCTGGTACGACGATGTGCTGGAGTCCACGGCCCGCCACCACCTCATGGTGAACTTCCACGGCTCGACGATCCCCAAGGGCATCCAGCGCACCTGGCCGCAGGTCATGACGATGGAGGGGGTCGGCGGCGAGGAGAAGCGCAACAACACGGCGGAGCAGCTGGCCTCGCTCCCCTTCACCCGCAATGCCATCGGCTCCATGGACTTCACTCCGGGCGCCTTCCACCGCCCGTACCGCCCGAACGTCGCCTCGGACGCGGGTGAGCTCGGCCTGAGCGTCCTGTACGAGTCCGGGATCCAGAACCTCTCCGGCACCCCGGAGTCGTACGACGCGCGGCCCGAGGCCCGCCGCTATCTGGAGCAGCTTCCCGCGCGCTGGGAGGAGACCCGGCTGCTGACCGGCGATCCGGGCCGCTCGGCGGTCCTGGCCCGGCGCGCCGCCGACGGCAGGTGGTTCATCGGCGGCACGTTCACGGGCGCGGCCCGCACGGTCGACGTACCGATGCGGCTGGGCGCGGGCCGCTGGCTGGTGGAGACCCTGACGGACGGACCGTCGGGCCTGGCGCGCGAGACGCACGTCGTCCGGGGCGGCGGCACGCTGGCCGTACCGGTCGTGGCGGACGGCGGCTTCGCGGCGCTCGCCTGCCGCGCGCGCGAAGGCCGTACGACCTGCGAGAACTGACCCATCGAAGCGACACACCCCTCCCCTGACCCCGAGCGGGGTCAGGGGAGCCGCTCACGCACGACGACCGCCGACGGCTCAGAAGCGGATCGCCCACACGACTGATCCTCCGCGCGGCATGGGACATCGGGCTCCGGCAGGGGGAACGGTGACGTCATGAGCGACACGACCAAAGCACTGCTCGAGGGCGGCCCGGACGATCTGCCCGAGCGGATCGTCCCGATCCCGCCCCCTGGAACGGACGTGAAGATCGAGTTGCGCGGTGGATACGAACACTTCAGGGCGACCCCACGGCACACGGACACGCCGGAGGGCAGGCTGCCCGTGTACGAGTGGTGGGAGCGGACGGAGTTCGCCGGGTGACGCCATGTCCGCCGCGGCGAGGGACGGCGGATCACCGCAACGCCGCCGTCACCGCCTCCCGGAATCCCCTCGGGTCCTCGACCCACGGCAGGTGCCCGGCCTCCGGCAGGATCACCCGGCGTACCCGGGGCAGCGCCCTCTCCAGTGAGTCGACCGCCGAGCGCGGCCGGATGTCGAGCGCCCCGTCGACGACGACCACGGGCAGGTCGAGCTTCTCGCAGGCGGCGTACAGCTCCGGGGTGCCCCAGGTCCTTCTCCGCTCGGCGTTGAAGGCCTTGTTGCACTCGGTGCTGATGTCGAACCAGGGCTCGGTCATCCGCCGGGCATGCTCCAGGTCCCGCTCGCGGTCCACGAACTCGGCGGACCACTGCAGCACCGCACACTCCCGTTCCTCCGCCTCGGAGCGAACCGGACGGTCCGTCAACTCCCTCCAGAGGGCCAGGCGTTCGGGGCGCTCGCCCAGCCGGGCGAGGAGGTTCGCCTTGAAGCCGTCGAACCAGTCGGAGTCGGGTCCGATCCCCGTACCGCTCACATAGACCAGCGCGTTCACCCGCTCGGGATGGGCCAGCGCATGGCTCAGCACCAGCTGCGCGCCCCACGAGTGGCCGAGCAGCGTCATCCGCTCCAGCCCGAAGTGCCGGCGTACGGCCTCCAGGTCGGCGACGAACCGCTCGCTCGTCCAGGGCCCGGCGCTCCGCTCCGAGCGCCCGCAGCCTCGCTGGTCCCAGCGGACGACCGGGGTCACGTCGGCCAGTAGTTCCGTCACGTCGGTGAACATGTCCCACAGGCCGGGTCCGCCGTGGCACAGCACGAGCGGGGGGCCTTCGCCCGACCGCTCCGCCCACAGACGCACTCCGTCGTCGGTCTCGACCGTCTCACTTCGCGTCCGGGCCATGGGGAGATTCTGCCCGGAGACGTCCGAAGACACCCCGCCATGGAGACGGGCCGGGAAGCCTGCTCGGGGGTCAGGCTTCCCGGCCCGGGTTCGAAAGGGCTGATCAGCCCATGTGCGGGTACGCGTAGTCGGTCGGCGGGACCAGCGTCTCCTTGATGGCGCGGGTCAGCGTCCAGCGCATCAGGTTCTGCGGGGCGCCCGCCTTGTCGTTGGTGCCGGAGGCACGGCCGCCGCCGAAGGGCTGCTGGCCGACGACGGCGCCGGTCGACTTGTCGTTGATGTAGAAGTTGCCCGCGGCGTAGCGGAGCTTGTCCATCGTGTACGCCGCCGCCGCACGGTCGCCCGAGACGACCGAGCCGGTCAGCGCGTAGTCGGACGCCGACTCCATCTGCGTCAACATCTCGTCGTAGCTCTCGGCCGAGCTGTCGTCGTACACGTGCACGGCGAGGAACGGGCCGAAGTACTCCGTCTTGAAGACCTCGTTCTCCGGGTCCGAGCACTCCACGACGGTCGGGCGCACGAAGTAGCCGACCGAGTCGTCGTACGAGCCGCCCGCGACGATCGTGCAGGTCGGGTCGGCCTTCGCCCGGTCGATCGCCGCCTTGTTCTTGGCGAACGCGCGCTCGTCGATGACCGCGCCGACGAAGTTCGCGAGGTCGGTGACGTCACCCATGGTCAGGTAGTCGACCTCGGCCGCGAACTCCTCCTTGAAGCCGGAGTTCCAGATGGACGCCGGGATGTACGCGCGGGAGGTGGCGGAGCACTTCTGGCCCTGGTACTCGAAGGCACCACGGGTCAGTGCGGTCTTCAGGACCGCGCGGTCGGCGCTGGGGTGCGCGACCAGGAAGTCCTTGCCGCCGGTCTCGCCGACCAGGCGCGGGTACGAGCGGTACTTCTCGATGTTGTTGCCGACCGTCTTCCACAGGTACTGGAAGGTCTTGGTCGATCCGGTGAAGTGGATGCCCGCGAGATCGCGGTGCTCCAGGGCGACCTTGGAGACCTCGATGCCGTCGCCGGTGACGAGGTTGATGACGCCCTTGGGAAGTCCGGCCTCCTCAAGGAGCCGCATCAGGAGGACGGCCGCGTGGGTCTGCGTCGGGGACGGCTTCCAGACCACGACATTGCCCATCAGCGCGGGCGCGGTCGGCAGGTTGCCCGCGATCGCCGAGAAGTTGAACGGCGTGATCGCGTAGACGAAGCCCTCGAGCGGGCGGTGGTCGAGGCGGTTCCAGACGCCCGGCGAGTTGGCCGGGGGCTGCTCGGCGAGGATCTGGCGGGCGTAGGCGACGTTGAAGCGCCAGAAGTCGACCAGCTCGCAGGGGCAGTCGATCTCCGCCTGCTGGGCGGTCTTCGACTGGCCGAGCATGGTGGAGGCGGCCAGCGTCTCACGCCAGGGACCGGCCAGCAGCTCGGCGGCGCGCAGGATGATCGCGGCGCGGTCGTCGAAGGACATCGCACGCCAGGCGGGCGCGGCGGCGAGAGCCGCGTCGATCGCGTCCTGCGTGTCCTGCTGGGTGGCGTGCGCGCCGGTGCCGATGACGGCCTTGTGGTTGTGCGGCTGCACGACCTCGAAGCGCTCACCGCCGCCGAGCCGCTTCTCGCCGCCGATGGTCATCGGCAGCTCGATCGGGTTCTCCGCCAGTTCCTTGAGCTTGGCCTCCAGGCGGGCGCGCTCGGGCGAACCGGGAGCGTAGCCGTGCACCGGCTCGTTGACGGGGGTGGGGACCTGGGTCACAGCGTCCATGGTGTCCGTAACTCCTTTATGAGCGGGTGGTTCGGGCTCGGCCCGTGGTTCAGCCCTTGGTCAGAATGCTGCGGGCGAAAAAGAGGAGGTTGGCCGGCTTCTCGGCCAGGCGGCGCATGAAATAGCCGTACCAGTCGGTGCCGTACGCGGTGTACACCCGCATGCGGTGGCCCTCGGCGGCGAGCCGCAGGTGCTCCTCGCCGCGGATGCCGTACAGCATCTGGAACTCGTACTCGTCCAGCTTGCGCCCGGCCTTGCGCGCCAGCTCCTGCGCGATGGAGATGAGGCGCGGGTCGTGGGACCCGATCATCGGGTACCCCTCGCCCTCCATCAGGACGCGCAGGACACGGACGTACGCCTTGTCGGTCTCGGCCTTGTCCTGGTACGCGACCTCGGCGGGCTCCTTGTAGGCGCCCTTCACCAGGCGGACGCGGCTGCCGCTCGCGGCGAGGCGGCGGGCGTCGGCCTCCGTGCGGTACAGGTAGGCCTGGATGACGCAGCCGGTCTGGGGGAAGTCCTTCCGCAGCTCCTCGTGGATGGCGAACATCGAGTCGAGGGTGGTGTGGTCCTCGGCGTCCAGGGTGACGGTGGTGCCGATGGCGGCGGCGGCCTCGACGACGGGGCGCACGTTGGCGAGGGCCAGCTCGTGGCCGCCCTCCAGCGCCTGCCCGAACATCGACAGCTTGATCGACATCTCGGCCTTGGTGCCGAGGTCCAGCTCCTTCAGGTGCTCGATGAGCTCCAGGTACGCGTCCCGGGCGGCGAAGGCCTGCTCGCGGGTGGTGATGTCCTCGCCGACGACGTCGAGGGTGACTTCCAGACCCTTGGCGACGGCGTCCTGGACGACCGGAACGACCTGGTCGACGCTCTCACCGGCGATGAAGCGGGCGACCACCTGCTTGGTGCCGGGGGCCGCCGACACGAAGCGGCGCATCCGGTCGCTGCGCGACGCGGCGAGAATCACGGGACCCAGCACGGGGCACCTCCACAACAAGGCGAGCAGAAGGCCGTATCCCGACCATTCGGGTACGGCACGGAGAACCACCGTGAAACCTAAGGATCCCTCCGATCCTGAGCCATCGACAGCTGTCACGCATCCGTGCCCTGGATCTCAGACAGATGTATGAAGGGCTGCGGAATTGCGGGAGAATGCCCGGGTGAGCGACGAACACAGGGATCGCAGAGAGCCCCGGGATCACCGGGAGCACCGAGATCACCGTGGCGACCACGGCGGCTATCAGGAGCTGGTCGACGAGATCTCGGCGCTCCTCGGCGTGCCCGCGACGCTGGAGAACCGGGACTTCGAGCTGATCGCCTTCGGCGCGTACGACAGCGAGGGCGAGCTCGACCCGTCGGCCCTGGACCCCGTACGGACTCGCTCGATCCTCACGCGCCGCTCCACGACGGCGGTCCGTACCTGGTTCGAGGGCTTCGGCATCACGCGCGCGACGGCCCCCGTGCACATCCCGCCCACCCCGGAGGCGGGCGTGTACCGGGGCCGGATCTGCCTACCGGTACGCCATCGGGGTGTCGTCCTCGGCTACGTCTGGCTGCTGGAGGACGACCCCGGACCGTCCGAGGCGCAGCTCTCCGCGGCGATGGAGGTCGCCGCCCGCATCGGCGACCTGCTCGCGGACGAGGCGCAGGCGGGCGCGGACCTCACCCGCGAGCTGCGCGCGGTCCTCACCGCCGAGCGCGGCTGGCAGCGGGACATGGCGGTGGCCGAGCTGCGCACCGCCCTCGGCCCGCGCGGCGACGGCCTGCACGCGGTGGTGTGCGTCGCCCCCTGGCCCTCCGCCGACCCGGACGACGCCCCTTCGGTCCGTACGGTGCCGGGCGCGACCGCGCTGTGCACGGTGCCGTGGGGGGCCACCGGCCAGAGCCTGGCCCTCCTCGTACGGCTGCGCTCGGCGGACGTACTGACTCCGGCACTCACGGCGGCGACACGCTTCGTACGGGAGGCGGACGGGGAGCGCGGGGGCGGCGGGCAGGGGGCGGGGGCCGGAACAGCCAAGGCTGCCGGGACCGCCGGGACGACCGTGGCCGCCGGAATCGCCGGGGCCCGGGTGGGCCTCGCCGAGCTGGGGGCCGCCTGGCAGGAGGCGTCCGCCGCCGCCCGCGCCGCCCGCGCGGAGCCCCGCCTCGGCCCGGTCGCCGAGTGGGCCTCCATCGGCCCGTACCGCCTCCTCACGGCACTCCCCCCGGAGGCGGCCCACGACCCCGCCGTCCGCACCCTCCTCTCCCCCGCGCACCGTGAACTCGCCCGCACCGCCGAGGTGTTCCTCGACTGCGCGGGCCAGGCGGGGCGCACGGCGGCGGAGTTGGGCATCCACCGGCAGACCCTCTACTACCGCCTGTCCCGCGTCGAGCAGCTGACCGGCCTCGACCTGGACGACGGCGAGGACCGTCTGCTGCTGCACATGGCGTTGAAGGGGGCGCGACTGTAATCCCCGCGCGGCGATCGGCCGTAGGGTGTGCCGTCGAACCGCTCGCCGCGGGCACGGGCGACGGTGCGCTGCGCAGGGAGTAGGGGGACCCGGTATGCCCACATCTCAGCAGAAGTTGAGCATCAGTCAGGTGGAGGCGCGTCGGCTCGCGCTGTCGCGGCAGTGGCTCGGCGGGGTGCGTCCGTCGGGTGACGGGGAGGGGCTGCGGGCCGTTCTGCGGTCGTTGCGCTATCTGCAGTTGGACCCCATCAGTGTCGTGGCGCCGAGTCATGAGCTCGTGGTGTGGAGCCGGCTCGGGGCGGGCGCCGGTTCGCATCTCGGCGCGTTGTGGTGGGAGGAGCGGTGGCTGTTCGAGTACTGGGCGCACGCCGCGGCCCTGGTGCTCACCGAGGACTATCCGATCCACCGGGTGTCGATGAACGGCTATCCCCCGAAGAACCTGTCGTTGACCAAGGTCTGGATGGAGGCCAACGAAGGGCTCCTGGAGCACATCCTCACCCGGCTCGCCGAAGGCATCCCGTTGCCCACCGACGCCTTCGAGGACCGCTCGGTCATGGAGTGGCCCTCCAGCGGCTGGACCGCGGGCCGCAACGTCGAGCGGATGCTGACCTTCCTGTGGCTTCAGGGCCGGATCATGGTCGCGGGGCGCGAGGCGGGCCGGCGGTTGTGGGGCCTCCCCGACGCCTGTCTGCCGCCCGGCGCCGACCGGGTCGCGGTGTCGGCGCGGGAGATGGTGACCACGGCCGCGGAGCACACCCTGCGCGCCCTCGGCGTCGCCCGTCCCCTGGACATCAGGCAGTACTTCCTGCGAGGCAAGTACGACGGCCTGGCCGAGGTGCTGCGCACCCTCACGCAGGAGGGTCGCGTCATACCCGTACGGGTGGAGGGGGCCACCTCGGCCACCGAGACGTGGTACGTGCACGTCGACGCCATGGCCGAGCTGGAGGCGATCCGCGCCGGTGACTGGCACGGGCGCACCGCGCTGCTCTCCCCCTTCGACAACCTCGTGGGCGACCGGCGCCTGACCGAACGCCTGTGGGGCTTCGCCTTCCGCAACGAGATGTACGTGCCCAAGGCCAAACGGGAGTACGGCTACTACCTGCTGCCGATCCTGCACGAGGACCGCCTGGTCGGCCGTGTCTCGCCCCGTCGTGACCGTAACCGGGGCACCCTGCTGGTCGAGGGCCTCTACCTGGAGCCCGCCGTCAGACCGACGGTGGCCCTGCGCAAGGCCGTCACCGGACAACTCGCCGATCTGGCAACCCTCGTGGGAGCCACCGACGTCGAGTACGGCGAGACGGTACCCGAACCCTGGCGCGCGGCCCTGCGCCGGTCCTAGCCCGCCACGACCCGTCAGGGCCGTCAGGGCCGTCAGGGCCGTCAGGGCCGGACGAGCAGGTCGCCGATCGTCGCGATGCCCTCCGTGATCGCGCGTTCCCCCACGTCACCGAAGCCCAGGACGAGTCGGGGCGGCGCCGTCGCCCGGTTCGAGCGGCAGGCGCTCATCCCGTACAGGCCGACGGACCGTGCGCGCGCCCCGTCGATGACGGCCCGTTCGGCGGCCGCGTCCGTTCCGGGCAGGTGCACGACGGCGTGGAACCCGGCCGCGAGACCCGTCAGCCGGACCTCCGGGGCGTGTGCGGCGAGGGCCGTGACCAGGGCCGCACGCCGGGCCGCGTACGTCGTGCGCATGCGCCGCAGATGGCGGTCGTAGCGGCCGGACTCGACGAGGCGGGCGAGGGCGAGCTGGTCGAGGGTCGGCGAACCGCGGTCGGTGCGCAGCTTGGCCGCCGCGATCGGGGCGGCGAGCACGGGCGGGCAGAGCAACCAGCCGATGCGCAGCGCCGGAGCGAGGGACTTGCTGACGGTGCCGATGGAGACGACCCGGTCGGCGGCCAGACCATGCAGGGCCCCGACGGGCTCACGGTCATAGCGGAACTCCGCGTCGTAGTCGTCCTCGACGACGTACGCGTCCTGCCGCGTCGCCCACTCGATCAGCGCGAGCCGGCGTTCGGGCGCGAGGACGACGCCGGTGGGCCACTGGTGCGCGGGGGTGACGACGACGGCCCGTGCCCCGGTCGCCTCCAGCGCCCGTACGTCGATGCCCTGCTCGTCGACCGGGACGGGCACCGCCGTCAGACCCGCCGCGGCCGCGGCCGCCGTCACCGTGGCGGGGGCGCCCGGGTCCTCGTACGCCACGACGCGCACCCCCGCCCCGGCCAGGCTCTCCAGCGTGAGGCCGAGGCCCTGCGCGTAACCGGAGCAGACGACGATCCGCTCGGGGTCGGCCGCGGCGGCACGCACCCGGCGCAGATATCCGGCGACGACCTCGCGCAGCACGCGGCTCCCGCGCGGATCCCCGTAGTCGAGGTCCGCGGTCGGCAGGGCGCGGCCCGCCTCGCGCAGCGCCCAGAGCCAGTCGGAGAGCGGGAAGCCGGTGAGGTCCGGCACGCCGTGCCGGAAGTCGGCGATCAGCCGCTCCGGCGCGCTCCGGTTCGGCGCGGGCGCGGGCGGTACGTGGGCGCACGCCGCGACCCGGGTGGCCGAGCCGACGCGGGTCACGAGGTAGCCCTCGGACTGGAGTTGGGCGTAGCAGTCCTGGACGAGGCCCCTCGACAACCCCATTTCGCGGGCGAGTTCACGCGAGGAGGGCAGACGCTCGCCGACGCCGAGGCGTCCCGTGCGGATCGCGTCCCGCAGCTGCCGTTCGAGCTGGGCGCGCAACTGCTCACCGCTCTCCCGGTCGACGGACAGGAGCAGTTCGGGTGACAGACCGGCCCACTGCGGCGGCATGGAATTGGAGCTTACCGGGGGTCCGCCCGCTGCCTAGCGTCGTTCCCATGAAAACGACCACGCCCCGCGTCCCCGCGACGGCTTCGAGGCCCCCTCTGCTCACCCGCCCCCTGCTGCTCCGTTTCGTGAGCATGGTCGGCGCCTCGGTGAGCTTCTTCCTGCTCCTGTCGGTGGTGCCCCGTTACGCGACGGCGTCGGGTGCGGGCCTCGCCACGGGCGCCCTGATGCTCTCCACGGTCCTGGGTGAACTAGCCGCTCCCCGCCTCGTCGCCCGCTACGGCTACCGGGTCGCGCTGATCGCCGGGCTCACCCTGCTCGGCGCTCCCGCGCTGGTCCTGACCGCCTCCGACGGCATGGCGTGGATCGTGACGGTCTGTCTCGTCCGCGGTCTCGGCTTCGCGCTCACGCTCGTCGCGGGCGGCGCGCTCACCGCGTCGCTCATTCCGGCCGAGCGGCGCGGGGAGGGTCTCGCGCTGGTGGGCCTGGTCTCCGGAGTGCCGTCGCTGATCGCGCTGCCCCTCGGCGTGTGGCTCGCCGGGCACGCGGGGTACGGGCCGGTCGCCGTGGCCGCGGGCGTGGCGGCGCTGGCCGCGATCGTCGCCGTACCGGGCCTGCCGGACCGGGAGCCGACGTCCGGGAAACCGGTGGGGGTGCTGGCCGGGCTGCGCACCGGTGGTCTGATGCGGCCCGGGGCCGTCTTCGCGACCACCGCCCTCGCCGCCGGGATCGTCGTCACGTTCCTGCCGCTGGCGGTCCCGGCCGCGTACGGCACGGTCGTCGCCGTGGCCCTCTTCGTGCAGCCGGCCGCGTCGACCGCGGCCCGCCTGGCGGCGGGCCGGTACGGCGACCGGCACGGGCCCGCGCGGCTCGTCGTGCCCGGCCTTGTCCTCTCGGCCGGGGGCCTGTTGATCACGGCGGTGACCGGCAGTCCCGTCGCGGTCCTCACCGGGGTCGCGGTCTTCGGCACCGGTTTCGGCATCGCCCAGAACGCCACGCTGGCCCTGATGTACGCGCGGGTCCCGGCCTCCGGATACGGTACCGTCACCGCGCTGTGGAACATCGCGTACGACGGTGGCATGGGCGTCGGCGCGGCGGGTTTCGGCGTGCTGGCCGGGGTGACGGGGTATCCGTCGGCCTTCGCCGTCACCGCCGCACTGATGCTGGTGGCGCTGATCCCGGCGTACCGCGATGCCCGAGCCGATCGCGGGTCCGGCACCACGCCGACCGGAGTCGTGGCCGGGTGACGCCTCAGTCCCGCGAGCCGGCCGCCCCCTCGATCACCCGTCTCAGCCCCTCCGTGAGGTCGTCCGCCGTGGAGGCGCTCGACGGGTCGAAGAGCCACTGCACCATCAGACCGTTGAGCAGCGCCTGGTAGAAGCCGCCGACGGCCTTGACGGTCCGCTCGTCGAGCGTCTCCTCGTCCAGGCCCGTGAACATCGAGACGAGCCCGGACCGGCCCTCGATCTGCGCCTTCGCCATGAGGTCCCGCAGCTGCGGCACCCGCTCCCCCTGCGTCACGATCTCCATGCTGGCCGCCCACACGGGCTTGAAGTCCTCGAAGGACTCCAGCATCCGCGCCCACACGTCGTGGAACCGCTCCACGGAACCCCCGGGCGCCTCCTCGTGCTCCCGGTGGAGGGCGAACTTCTCGCCCCACTCCTGCACCAGCTCCACGAAGGCCTGCGTCAGCAGCGCGTCCTTCGACCCGTAGTGGTAGCCGATGGACGCCAGGTTCGTCCCGGACTCCTTCACGATGTCGCGCGCCGTGGTGCGCACGAACCCCTTCTCCAGCAGGCAGCGCTTGGCGCCTTCGAGCAGATCCTCACGGTGTCCCATGCCGATCAGCGTACCTCCGATACAGACAACCGTCCCAGACGCTCGTTTTAAACAAGCGTACTAGACAAGCGTTTAAGACGTCCGTACAGTCCCTGTCATGACGAACTCGAAGCACTCGACGAGCACCACCCCCGCACCCGGCGGAGGCCTCGCCGGCCGCCGCGAATGGACTGCCCTCGGCGTCCTGATGCTTCCGCTGCTCCTGGTCTCGATGGACGTCTCGGTCCTCTACTTCGCGATCCCCGCGATCAGCGCGGACCTGGAGCCGAGCGGCACCCAGCAGCTGTGGATCTTCGACATCTACGCGTTCGTGCTCGCCGGACTGCTGATGACGATGGGCTCGCTCGGCGATCGCATAGGCCGCCGCAAGCTCCTCCTCTTCGGCGCCGCCGCCTTCGGCACGGCCTCGGTCATGGCCGCCTACGCCGACAGCGCCGAGATGCTGATCGTGGCCCGCGCGGTCCTCGGCATCGGTGGCGCCACCCTCATGCCGTCGACGATGGCGATCATCCGCACGATGTTCACCGACCCCGGGCAGCGCGCGAAGGCGATCGGTCTGTGGTCCGGTGTCATGACCGGCGGCATCGCGCTCGGTTCGGTGATGAGCGGTGTCCTCGTCGAGTACTTCTGGTGGGGCTCGGTCTTCCTCGTCAACCTGCCCGCGATGGTGCTGCTGCTCGTCCTCGGCCCGGTCCTGCTCCCCGAGTCCAGGAACCCGGAACCGGGCCGTTTCGACCTGCTCAGCGTGCCGCTGTCGATGGCCGCCGTGCTGCCCGTCATCTACGGCGTGAAGGAAATCCCGTCCGAGGGCTGGAAGTTCGAGTACGGCGCCTCGATCGTCGTCGGTCTCACCTTCGCCGCGCTCTTCGTCCAGCGGCAGCGCACCGCCAAGTCTCCGCTGATCTCCCCCGAGTTGTTCCGGGGCCGGGGCTTCGCGCCCGCCGTCGTGCTCAACCTGGTCTCCGCGTTCGGGATGATGGGTTCGGCGTACTTCACCACCCAGTACCTGCAGTCGGTCCTCGGCAAGAGCTCCATGGAGGCCGCCCTGTGGTCGCTGCTGCCGACGGTCCTGGTCGGGGTCGCCGCGCCGCTCGCCGCGCAGCTGGTGCAGAAGGGCGTCCACCGCGCCCACGTCGTCTCCGGCGGCTTCGTCCTCGCCGCGTGCGGCTACGGTCTGCTGGCCCTCACCGGGACCGACTCTCTGTGGCTGGTCCTCGCCGGTGCCGGTGTCCTCGCCTCGGGGATCGTCACCGTGATGTCGCAGATGATGGATCTCGCGCTGGGCACCGTCCCCGTCGCCAACGCGGGCGCCGCGTCCTCGCTGCTGGAGACGGGTGCCGAGTTCGGCGGGGCGCTCGGTATGGCGGTCCTCGGCTCCATCGGTACGGCCGTCTACCGCCACGAGATTCCGTCCGGCGCCCCGGCGCCGGCCCAGGAGACCCTCGGCGGCGCGCTGGCGGTCGCCCACCAGTTGCCGGGTGACGCGGGGGACGCGCTGGCGCGGGTCGCGCGGGAGGCGTTCACCAGTGGGATGCAGGCGGCGGCGATCGCGGGGGCGGTGCTGTTGTTGGGAGCGGCGGTGTTGGCGTCTGCGACGTTGCGGCGAGTGCCGGTGCGGGAGGTCGGGACCGAGGCCCCCCACCCCGAACAGGCCGCCGCCTGACACCCCTTCACCAGGGCTACGCCCTTGGAACCCCGGCTGTGCGCTCCGACTACGGGGGGGCAGGGTCCGATCGCGCAGTTCCCCGCGCCCCTCGGGCCGGGCTGCGCCCCGGACCCCCGCCCTCCCGAAGTGCTTCACCTGCGGGCTGGTGGGGGCTGATCGCGCAGTTCCCCGCGCCCCTCGGACGGGGCTACGCCCCGCATTCCCGACCTCCCGAAGTGCTTCGTCTGCGGGCGGTGGGGGTCAGTCGCGCAGTTCCTCGCGCCCCTCGGGCGGGGCTACGCCCCGAGACCCCACCCACCCGAAGTGCTTCACCTGCAGGCCGGTGGGGGCCGATCGCGCAGTTCCCCGCGCCCCTAAAAGCCCCGGCCCACGCCATCCAGCAGGTCCGGCGCCAGAGGGCCAGGCCGAAGGCCGATGCCCCACCCACCCCACGTCCACTCACCCACCCCACGTCCACCCACCCAGCCCCGGCCCGCACCATCCAGCCCGTCCGGCGTTTGAGGACGAGGCCGTTCAGGCCGATGCGGGGGTCCGGGGGTGCCCCGGTGGGGTCGAAGGGGCGGAGCCCCTGGGGACGGGACGGGTAGGGGCGGCGGGGGCGAGGAAAAGGGGCGGGGCCGTGTCGGTGCGGCGTGTCAGGATGGGCGGCGTGGCACAGACATTCGGTACGCCGTTCATCGGCCGGGACGACGAACTCGCCCGGCTCACCGGCGTGCTGGACCGCGCCCACGCCGGCACCCCCCGAGCCGTCGTCCTCTCCGGAGACGCCGGCGTCGGCAAGACCCGCGTCCTGACGGAGGCCGCCGCACACGCCACGCGCACCGGAATGACGGTACTCACCGGCCACTGCGTGGACCTCGGCGACGTGGGCCTGCCCTATCTGCCGTTCACGGAGATCCTCGGCATGCTCGGCGGGGACGAGCGGTTCGCCGCCGCCCTCGCGGCGCACCCGGCGGTCGACCGCCTGCTCGGCGCCGGCAGCGGGACGGACACGGACACCGGCAGCCGGCTGCGGCTCTTCGAGGGCGTGGCCGGCCTGCTGGCGGACGCCGCCGACATCACCCCCCTCCTCCTGGTCCTCGAAGACCTCCACTGGGCGGACCAGTCATCGAGGGACCTCCTGCGCTTCCTCCTCAGCCGGGGCGTCCTGCAGAACCCGACCCCCGGGTCCCCCACCCACCGCCTCGCCCTCTTCGCCTCGTACCGCGCGGACGACCTGCACCGCCGCCACCCCCTGCGCCCCCTGCTCGCCGAGCTGGCCCGTCTGCCCTCCGTGGACCGACTCGAACTGCGCCCGATGGCCGACGCCGAAGTGGCCCGCCTGGTGCGCGCCCTGCGGACGGACGCCCTCTCCGACACCACCGTCCGCCGCATCGTCGACCGCGCCGAGGGCAACGCCTTCTACGCGGAGGAGCTGCTCGCCGCGCTGCCGGGCGACCTCGACCCGGCGGCGCCCGCCATGCCGAGCGGCCTCGCCGACCTCCTCCTCATCCGGATCGAGCAACTCTCCGACACCGCCCAGCAGGTGCTGCGCACGGCCGCGGTCGCCGGGCGGCGCGTCGAGCACGACCTGCTGCGTGACGCCGTACAACTGCCCGAGGACGAGCTGGAGTCGGCGCTGCGGGAGGCCGTAGGACGGCAGCTGCTGGTCCCCGGCGACGACGCCACGTACTCCTTCCGGCACGCCCTCGCCCGTGAGGCCGTCTACGCCGATCTGCTGCCCGGCGAGCGGGTCCGGCTGCACGGCTCGTTCGCCAAACTCCTCGCCGGGCGCGGTCACACGGCACAGAGCGCGGCCGAGCGCGCCCACCACTCGCGGGAGAGCCACGATCTCGCGGACGCGCTGACCGCCTCACTGGAAGCCGCCGACCACGCCCAGCGCGTCGGCGCGCCCGCCGAGGAGCTGCGGCACGTGGAGGCCGCGCTCGAACTGTGGCCCGCGGTGGACCCCGGCGCCCGCCCCCGGGACGGCGACCCGGTCACGCTCACCCTGCGTGCCTCCGCTGCCGCCGCGCACGCCGGGGAGACCCACCGGGCGGTCTCCCTCACCCGCGCCGCACTCGCCAGAGCGGGGTCGGACGCGGACTCGGAGCTCGCCGCCCGCGTCCGCTACACCCTCGCGGGCAATCTGATGCGCGTCGACAGTCTGCAGGCCGCCTTCACCTACAGCAGCGAGGCACTGGCCATGATCCCGGCCGAGCCCCCGTCGCACACCTGGGTGTGGGCGGCGGCCACCCATGTCATGGCCGCGCGGTACATGGGTCACGACGAGGACGCCGAGCGCGTCGCCCGGCAGGCACTGCGCACCGCCGAGGAGCTCCGGCTCACCGACGCCCAGGCCGACTTGATCATCTCCCTGGTCGGTCTTGAAGACCACAACCGGCGTACGGCCGAGGGCCGGGAGCGGCTTCGGCAGGCCCGTGACCTGGCCCGGCGCGCCGGCAATGTCTCCGTCGAGATGCGCGCCCTCTTCAACCTCGCCATCGGGGCCTACGAGTCCGGGGCCCTGGACGAGTGCCTGGCCTGGCTCGCCGAGGGACTCGAGCGGGCGAACCGCTCCGGGCTCGTCTCCTCCCCGTACGCGCTGGAGCTGCGCTACCTCCAGTCCCTGATCCTCTACACCCTGGGCCGCTGGGACGAGTGCGCGCGGGCGGCCGCCGTCGACGCCGAACGGCTGCCACCGGCGGGCGGCTTCGCCGTCGGGCCCGCGTTGTACGTCGCCCTGGCGCGCGGCCAGGAGGGGCCCGCCGAGCGGGCCCGCGCGCTGCTCGACGGGCCGTTCGACTGGATGGCCACGCTCGTCGCGGGCATCGTGCTGACCGACGCCGCGGCCCTGCGCGGCGACCCCGAGGGCGCCGTCGCCTCCGTGCGTTCGACGCTCGGGGCACTCAGCGACGGCTCCGGCAGCGAGCGGCCCGACATCGGTGTGCGGCTCGCGGCGCTGGCTCTGGCGTCGGTCGCGGACGCCGCCGTCGAACTGCGTCTGACCGGCGACGAAGCGGGCGCCCGACGCTGGACGGACATCGCGACCGAGCTGGTGGAGGTGGCCCGGAGTACGGCCGCCAAAGGGGAGGACGGGTCGCGCCAGGGACCGGAGGGGCTTGCCTGGCTCGCCCGCGCCGAGGCGGAGTGGCTGCGCGCGCACTCGGGTCCCGATGTGGCCGCCTGGGCGAAGGCGGTCGCCGCGTTCGACTACGGCGATCCCTATGAACTGGCTCGCTGCGAACGGCGGCTGGCCGAGGCGCTGCTCGTGGCGGACCGTCGGGAGGAGGCAGCCGAGCGGGCCCGCGCGGCACGCGACACCGCCGTCCGGCTCGGCGCGGTACCGCTGCGCGAGGAGCTGGACACCCTGATCCGGCGCGGTCGTCTCGCCGACTCACCGTCCGCCGCGGACCGTGTCCCGGCGCTGACCGCCCGCGAGAGCGACGTCCTGAGGCTGCTGGCGCGTGGCCGCACCAACCGTCAGATCGGCGAGGAGCTGTTCATCACGGGGAAGACGGCGAGCGTGCACGTCTCCAACATCCTCGCCAAGCTGGGCGCCGCGGGCCGCACCGAGGCCGTGGCCATCGCCTACCGGGAGGGCCTGGTCGAGCCACCCCGGAACCCTCGCGCATGACCGACCCCCGCGCATGACCGGGGCCCGGTCACCCCAGGTGACCGGGCCCCGGCCCGCGTACTGCGAAGGTCAGACGAGGTTCACCGAGCGCGCCGAGGTGGCGCCGATCTCCTCGGCCACCTCGCTCAGCACGTTCTGCGGGACCGTGTCGTCGACGGTGAGGACCGCGAGGGCCTCGCCGCCCGCGGCGGCACGCGCGACCTGCATGCCCGCGATGTTGATGCCCGCCTCGCCGAAGATGCGGCCGACGGTGCCGACGACGCCGGGACGGTCCTCGTAGCTCAGCACGACCATGTGCTCGGCGAGCGCGAGGTCCACGTCGTAGTCGCCGACGGCGACGATCTTCTGCAGGTGCTTGGGGCCGGCCAGCGTGCCGGAGACCGCGACCTCCTGGCCGTCGCCGAGCGTGCCGCGCACGGTGACCACGTTGCGGTGGTCGGGGGACTCCGAGCTCGTGGTCAGACGGACCTCGACGCCGCGCTCCTGCGCGAACAGCGGGGCGTTGACGTACGACACCGTCTCGTCGACGACGTCCTCGAACACGCCCTTGAGCGCGGAGAGTTCGAGCACCTTGACGTCGTGCTGGGTGATCTCGCCGTACACCTCGACGTCGAGGCGGACCGCGACCTCGCCCGCGAGGGCGGTGAAGATGCGGCCGAGCTTCTCGGCGAGCGGCAGACCGGGCTTGACGTCCTCGGCGATGACACCGCCCTGCACGTTCACCGCGTCCGGGACGAGCTCACCGGCGAGGGCGAGGCGCACCGAGCGGGCGACGGAGACACCGGCCTTCTCCTGCGCCTCGTCCGTGGAGGCGCCGAGGTGCGGGGTGCAGACGACCTGGTCGAGCTCGAAGAGCGGGGAGTCCGTGCAGGGCTCCTTCGCGTACACGTCGAGGCCGGCGCCGGCGACGCGGCCCTCCTTGAGCGCCGAGAACAGCGCCTCCTCGTCGACGATCCCGCCGCGCGCGGCGTTGACGATCCGCACCGACGGCTTGACCTTGTGCAGCGCCTCGTCGCCGATGAGACCGACCGTCTCGGGGGTCTTGGGCAGGTGCACGGTGATGAAGTCCGAGACCTCGAGCAGCTCGTCGAGGGAGAGGACCTTGACGCCCATCTGCGCGGCCCGGGCAGGCTGGACGTAGGGGTCGTAGGCGACGACCTTCATGCCGAACGCGGACATGCGCTGGGCGACCAGCGCGCCGATGCGGCCGAGGCCGACGACACCGAGGGTCTTCTCGGCGAGCTCGACGCCGGTGTACTTCGAGCGCTTCCACTCGCCGTTCTTCAGCGCGGAGTTGGCCTGCGGAATGTGACGCGCGGTGGCGAGCAGGAGGCCACAGGCCAGCTCGGCCGCGGTCACGATGTTCGAGGTGGGGGCGTTGACGACCATCACGCCGGCCTTGGTGGCGGCGGAGACGTCGACGTTGTCCAGGCCGACGCCGGCTCGTGCGACGACCTTGAGCTTCTTCGCGGCGGCAACGGCCTCCGCGTCGACTTTGGTGGCCGAACGGATCAGGATCGCGTCGACGTCGGCGATCGCGGGCAGCAGCTCGGCGCGGTCCGCGCCGTTCGCGTGCCGGATCTCGAAGTCCGGGCCCAGGGCGTCGACGGTCGCGGGCGACAGCTCTTCAGCGATGAGTACGACAGGTTTCGAGCTCACGTGAGTCCTCACAAGTCCAATGCGGACGGCCGTCCCGACGGCCGCATGCGGTGGAGGGTTGTAGCGGCCCCGGGGAAGTCTAGGTGCGTTCCCGCGTCGTTCGGTGCGTGCTGTCGGCGTGCCGGACGAAGGTCCTCGTAGCGGAGCTACTTGGGCCTTTGGCCGGTGCGGCGAGAGTGCGTGCCGGGCGGCGTGGGGGCGTGCCTTCACTTCTTCGGGGTCGCTTGAGCCGCGTGGAAGACGCACGACGCTGTGGGCCTGACGCGTATGTTGTGCAGCAGTGTAGTGCCGCTACGGGGGCCTTCTTGCGCCTCCGTGGAAGGATCACCCGTCCGTGGCTGGACGAGGTGGACAACGTCGCGCTCACGGGCGTTACCCAGGGTTGGCCGAAGGGACCGGAGCGGATGCTCCGGCCCCTTCGGCCGTACGGCTTACGCCTCGTCGTTGACCCACGACATGAGCTTGCGGAGCTCCTTGCCGGTGGTCTCCAGGAGGCTGTTCTCGTCCTGCGTCTTGTACTCGTTGTACTTCTTCAGGCCGGAGTGGTACTCCTCCATCCAGTTCCTGGCGAAGGTGCCGTCCTGGATCTCCGCGAGGACCTTCTTCATCTCGGCCTTGGTGGCGTCCGTGATGATCCGCGGGCCGGTGACGTAGTCACCCCACTCGGCGGTCTCGGAGACCGACCAGCGCATCTTCTCCAGGCCGCCCTCGTACATGAGGTCGACGATGAGCTTCAGCTCGTGGAGGCACTCGAAGTACGCGATCTCCGGCTGGTAGCCGGCCTCGGTCAGCGTCTCGAAGCCCGCCTTGACCAGCGCCGCGGTGCCACCGCAGAGAACGGCCTGCTCACCGAACAGGTCGGTCTCGGTCTCCTCCGTGAAGGTCGTCTTGATGACGCCCGCGCGGGTGCCGCCGATGCCCTTGGCGTAGGAGAGGGCGAGCGGGAAGGCGCTGCCCGTGGAGTCCTGCTCGACGGCCGCGATGCAGGGAACGCCGCGACCCTCCTCGTACTGGCGGCGCACCAGGTGGCCCGGGCCCTTGGGCGCGACCATGCACACGTCGATGCCGGCCGGGGGCTTGATGAAGCCGAAGCGGATGTTCAGACCGTGGCCGAAGAACAGCGCGTCGCCGTCCTTCAGGTTGTCCTTGATGGACTCCTCGTAGACCTGGGCCTGGATCGGGTCCGGCACCAGGATCATGATGACGTCGGCCTCGGCCGCGGCCTCCGACGGCGTCACCACGCGCAGGCCCTGCTCCTCGGCCTTGGCCTTGGACTTGGAGCCCTCGTGCAGACCGACGCGGACGTCCACACCCGAGTCGCGCAGCGACAGCGCGTGGGCGTGGCCCTGGCTGCCGTAGCCGATGACCGCGACCTTGCGGCCCTGGATGATGGACAGGTCGGCGTCGTCGTCGTAGAACAGCTCGGCCACTGGGGTTCTCCTTGGTGTGCGGTGTTGCGTCCCACCGTACGGCGGGCGGGGGAAGGGAAGTTTTCGGGTCTCGGTATACGGGCGGTCGGTGATCACCGACCGCCCCTACCAAGGATCAGGCTGATCGGTCGAGCGCGCGCAGCGAGCGGTCCGTGATCGAACGCGCCCCGCGTCCGATCGCGATCGTGCCGGACTGGACGAGCTCCTTGATGCCGAACGGCTCCAGCATCTTGAGCATGGCCTCCAGCTTGTCGCTGCCGCCGGTGGCCTCGATGGTGACGGCCTCCGGAGAGACGTCCACGGTCTTGGCGCGGAACAGCTGGACGATCTCGACGATCTGGGAGCGCGTCTCGTTGTCCGCACGCACCTTCACCAGAACGAGTTCGCGCTGCACCGCCGAGCCGGGTTCCAGCTCGACGATCTTCAGCACGTTGACGAGCTTGTTGAGCTGCTTGGTGACCTGTTCGAGCGGCAGCGCCTCGATCACGTTCACCACGATGGTGATGCGCGAGATGTCGGGGTGCTCGGTGACGCCCACGGCGAGTGAGTCGATGTTGAAGCCGCGGCGGGAGAACAGGGCGGTGATCCGGGCGAGGACACCCGGCTTGTTCTCGACGAGGACGGAGAGGGTGTGCTTGGTGCTCATGGTGGTGGACTCGGCTCTCTCTCGGTCTCAGTCGTCTTCGTTGTCGCCGAAGTCGGGGCGGACGTCCCGGGCGGCCATGATCTCGTCGTTCGAGGTGCCGGCGGCGACCATCGGCCACACCATGGCGTCCTCGTGCACGATGAAGTCGACCACGACGGGGCGGTCGTTGATCGAGTTCGCCTCCGCGATGACCTTGTCGAGGTCATCGGGGGACTCGCAGCGGATCGCGTAGCAGCCCATGGCCTCCGACAGCTTGACGAAGTCGGGGATGCGGGTGCCGGCGCTCGGCTGCTTGCCGTCCGCGTCCGGGCCGGAGTGCAGCACGGTGTTGGAGTAGCGCTGGTTGTAGAAGAGGGTCTGCCACTGGCGGACCATCCCGAGGGCGCCGTTGTTGATGATGGCGACCTTGATCGGGATGTTGTTCAGGGCGCAGGTGGCGAGCTCCTGATTGGTCATCTGGAAGCAGCCGTCACCGTCGATCGCCCAGACCGTCCTGCCCGGCTGACCGGCCTTGGCGCCCATCGCGGCCGGAACCGCGTAGCCCATCGTTCCGGCGCCGCCGGAGTTCAGCCAGGTCGCGGGCTGCTCGTACTGGACGTAGTGCGCGGCCCACATCTGGTGCTGGCCGACACCCGCCGCGAAGATGGTGCCCTCGGGTGCGAGCTGTCCGATGCGCTCGATGACCTGCTGCGGCGACAGGGAGCCGTTGTCCGGCTGCTCGTAGCCCAGCGGGTACGTCTCGCGCCAGCGGTTGAGGTCCTTCCACCAGGCGGTGTAGTCGCCTGCGTGGCCCTCGCTGTGCTCCTTCTGCACGGCCTGGACCAGGTCGGCGATGACCTCGCGGGCGTCACCGACGATCGGCACGTCCGCGGCGCGGTTCTTGCCGATCTCGGCCGGGTCGATGTCGGCGTGGACGATCTTGGCGTACGGGGCGAAGCTGTCCAGCTTGCCGGTGACACGGTCGTCGAAGCGGGCTCCGAGGGCGACGATCAGGTCGGCCTTCTGCAGCGCGGTGACGGCGGTGACCGCACCGTGCATGCCCGGCATTCCCACGTGCAGCGGGTGGCTGTCGGGGAATGCGCCGAGCGCCATCAGGGTGGTGGTGACGGGCGCTCCGGTGAGTTCTGCGAGGACCTTCAGCTCGGCGGTGGCCTTGGCCTTGAGGACGCCGCCGCCGACGTAGAGGACGGGCCGCTTGGCCTGGGTGATCAGCTTGGCGGCCTCGCGGATCTGCTTGGCGTGCGGCTTGGTCACCGGGCGGTAGCCGGGCAGGTCCTGGGTGGGCGGCCACTGGAAGGTGGTCTGCGCCTGGAGGGCGTCCTTGGCGATGTCGACGAGGACGGGGCCCGGGCGGCCGGTGGAGGCGATGTGGAAGGCCTCCGCGATCGTCCTCGGGATGTCCTCGGCCTTGGTCACCAGGAAGTTGTGCTTGGTGATCGGCATGGTGATGCCGACGATGTCCGCCTCCTGGAAGGCGTCCGTGCCGATCGCCTTGGACGCGACCTGCCCGGTGATCGCCACGAGCGGCACCGAGTCCATGTGCGCGTCCGCGATCGGCGTCACCAGGTTGGTGGCACCCGGGCCGCTGGTCGCCATGCAGACGCCGACCTTGCCGGTGGCCTGCGCGTAACCGGTGGCCGCGTGTCCCGCGCCCTGCTCGTGCCGCACGAGCACGTGCCGCACACGCCTGGAGTCCATCAGCGGGTCGTACGCCGGAAGGATCGCGCCGCCGGGAATGCCGAATACCGTCTCGGCCCCGACCTCCTCAAGCGAGCGGATGAGGGACTGCGCTCCCGTGACGTGCTCGGGGGCGGACTGCTGTCCTCCGGAACGGGGCCGCGGCTGCGGGTGATGGGCCCCGGTGGCCTGCTCGGTCATCGGCATTCTCTTCTCGATGCTGAGGGTTTTTGCGAGTTTTGTGCGGTGTACGACTGGCGCCTGTGCAACAAAAAACCCCTCGTGCCGTGAGGCAAGCGAGGGGAGCGCGCCGGGTGCGGTCGCTGGGTGTTCCGGGTCCGTCCGGTGGTCACCAGCTTCAGCCGACGCGCTTTCCAAGTACGAGAATTCGGGTGCGCATGGCATTGACCCTCCCCCCGGCACGCACCGACTGTCAAGTGGGTGGGACGGGAGTCTCATTATGTGAGCGGAGGGCCGTACCACCCCCGAGAACCGCGGGCACACCACTCGTATACACCCCCGTGCCACCGCCCGCGAACGCGGGCTCGGCCGGGCCGTACGGCACCGGGTAGTGGCCACAGGACAGCGCTCTGCGCAGCCGGTACTCGTCGAGCGGCCCGGAGAAGGCCATGCCCTGTCCGTGCGTGCAGCCCATCGCGCGCAGGGCGACGACCTGCTCGGGCAGGTCCACACCGTCGGCCACGGACTGCAGCCCCAGGTCGGTGGCGATCCTCAGCAGCCCGCTGGTGATCTTGTGCAGCCGGGCGGACTCGACGACACCCTCGACGAGACCCCGGTCGAGCTTCAGCACGTCGACGGGCAGCCTCCTGAGCGTCGTGATGGCCGCGTAGCCACTGCCGAATCCGTCCAGGGCGACCCGGACGCCGAGCCGCCGCAGCGCGTTCAGCCGCCGCTCCAGCTCGTCCAGGGAGACCCGGGGGTCGGTGTCGGCCAGCTCGACGATCAGGGAGCCGGAGGCGAGCCCGTGCCGGGTCAGCAGAGCCTCCACGGAGCCGAGAGGCATCGAGCGGTCCAGCAGACGCCGGGCGCTCATCCGCACGGCGACGGGCACCGTGACACCCGCGGCGGCCCGCTCGGCGGCCTGCTCGACCGCCTCCTCAAGCATCCAGCGGCCCAGCTCGGCGGTCTTGTCGCTGTCCTCGGCGACGCGCAGGAACTCCGCCGGCGTGAAAAGCACCCCTTGGGAGGAGCGCCAGCGGGCCTGGGCGGTGACCGTCGCGATCCGGCCGTTCCCGAGGCAGACCACTGGCTGGTGGAGCAGCGCGAACTCGCCGTCCTGGAGGGCGGAGCGCAGCCGGGTGGCCAGCTCCGCCTTCCGTACGACGTCCTGCTGCATCTGGGGCGCGTACAGCTCGACGCGTCCCTTTCCGGCCGCCTTGGCCCGGTACATGGCGAGGTCGGCGTTGCGCAGCAACTCGCCCGCCCCCAGTCCGGGCTCTGCGAAGCCGACGCCGATGGAGGCGGCGACCCGGACATCGTTGCCGTCGATGGCGTACGGCTGGGAGAGCTTGATCCGCAGCCGGTCGGCGAGCTCCAGGATCTGCTGCTCGCGCGCGCTCCGGTCGCGGCTGCCGTCGCCGACGATGAGCGCCGCGAACTCGTCGCCGCCGAGGCGGGCGGCGGTGTCGCCCTGCCGCACCGAGTCCTGGAGTCTGCGGGCGGCCTGGACGAGGAGCTCGTCGCCGGCCTGGTGCCCGATCGTGTCGTTGACGGCCTTGAAGCCGTCGAGGTCGATGAAGAGGACGGCCGTGCCGCGCAGTGCGGCGCCGCGGTCGGTGGAGCGGCGGCCGGACAGCGCCTGCTGGACGCGCCGGGTGAACAGCGCGCGGTTGGGCAGGTCGGTGAGCGGATCGTGTTCGGCGTTGTGCTGGAGCTGCGCCTGGAGCCGGACCCGCTCGGTCACGTCACGGCTGTTGAAGATGAGGCCGCCGTGGTGTCGGTTGACGGTGGACTCCACATTGAGCCAGCCGCCGTCGCCGGACTTGAAGCGGCACTCGATGCGGGTGGTGGGCTCCTCCAGGTGGCTGGCGGCCAGGAAGCGGCGCACCTCGTGCACCACACAGCCGAGGTCCTCGGGGTGGATGAGGGAGGCGAGCTCGGAGCCGACGAGCTCCTCCGCGTTGCGGCCGTAGACCCCGGCGGCGGCGGGGCTGACGTACCGCAGGATGCCGTTCGGTGCGGCGATCATGATGACGTCGCTGGAGCCCTGCACCAGGGAGCGGAAGTGGTTCTCCTGCTGGGCCAGCTCCTGGGTGAGGGTGATGTTGTCGAGCAGCATGATGCCCTGCCGCACCACGAGGGCGAGTACGACGAGCCCGGCGGTGATGAGCACGACACGGTCGACGCTGCGGCCGTTCAGGACGTTGTAGAGAATGCCCAGCGTGCACACGGCGGCGGCCAGGTAGGGCGTGAGCGCGGCCAGTGATCCGGCGATCGGGCGGGTGGTCGGGTACCGGTTGTGGCCTGCGTCCTGAGACCCCTGAGGCTCTTGAGACCCCTGAGACTCTTGAGATCCCTCAGGCCCCTGAGATCCCTGAGGCTCCTGAGATCGCTGAGTTCCCCGGGTGATCCCGGGTCCGCCCTGGCGGGGCCCGGGGGTGTGCTCGTGCACCACGCGTGCGTGCCCGTCCCTACGGGGCTCGTCCGCGCTGTGACTTTCGGCGGTCGGCTGCCCGAGCCGGGGACCGACCCACGGGGCGTACGCGAGGAGCAGTGACCCGGCGAACCAGCCCGCGTCGAGGAGCTGCCCGGAGTGGTAGCTGTTGTGCAGGAGGGGCGAGGTGAACAGGGCGTCGCACATCACGGTCAGGGCGAGCGCGCCGATCGCGGTGTTCACCGCCGAGCGGTTCACCGACGAGCGCCTGAAGTGCAGCGCGAGCACCATGCTGACCAGGGCGATGTCCAGCAGCGGGTACGCCAGCGAGAGCGCGGTGTGCGCGACGCTCGGCCCGTCGAACTTCGCCGCCTGGGCGAGCGCGAGGCTCCAGGACAGCGTGAGCAGGGAACCGCCGATCAGCCAGGAGTCGAGCGCCAGGCAGACCCAACCCGCCTTGGTCACAGGCCTCTTGGCTAGCACGAGCAGTCCTACGATGGCGGGCGGAGCGAAACAGAGGAAGAAGAGATCGGCGTAGCTGGGACTCGGGACCTGGCGGTCGAGGACGACCTCGTACCAACCCCAGACTCCGTTGCCCAGCGCGGCCATGGTGGAGGAGAGCGAGAACAGCAGCCACGCGGGTCGAAAGCGGCTGCGGCGGCTGCGGGCGTAGAGGAAGCAGGAGACCGCGGCGGTACCCGCGGCAGCGCTCAGCCCGAAGTCGCCCATGAACAGCGCGAGGGTCGCGGAGCCCCAGCCGAGCGCGGAACCGAAGGCGTATCCCGCGCACACCAGAGCCAGCACGAGTTGCGGAATCAGGCCCGTCCCACCGCCGCACAACGGCCGCCGGGACTGCAGCGCCCCGGGGGAGCTCACCGGGCCCACCCGGTCCGCGCGGGGTCCCGTCGGCCCGTGTGCGCTGGGTGCGCATGCCTTCTGCGGCCGCTGTGCCCGCCGTGGTGATGGCCACCGTGACCACCATGGCCGCCGTGGCCGCGTCTGCGCGTGGCCGCGCGCCAGGGTCGTCGGCGGCCCCGCCGCGTCGGATCGTTGGTCCATAGGCCGTGCATCGCCCGTCGCCCCCCTCGCAGTCCGAATGTCCATCCCCGGCGCCGAACGGTGCGCGGCGCAGCCCCTGTCGGGACGATACACCAGTCTCGTCACTCAGGGACATAGTTCCTCTACGCTCCGTGACGATCAGGGGTCGCACGGACACCGCCCGCATTCGCAGGACTGCGGAGGGTGCCCGAAGTCGGCTACGCGCCCGTCGTAAGGACCACGTTGCCCAGGGGTTCCTGGTTCACGAAACGATTCAACTGCGCGGTCAGAAGCCGCTTGGCGCGCGGCAGGAACGCGGAGGTGGGGCCGCCGACATGGGGGCTGATGAGCACGCCGGGCGTCTGCCACAAGGGATGTCCCTGGGGCAGCGGCTCCGGATCGGTGACGTCGAGGGCCGCGGTGAGGCGTCCGCTGTCCAGCTCGGCGAGCAGCGCCTTGGTGTCGACGACCGGCCCGCGGGCGACGTTCACCAGCAGCGCGCCGTCCTTCATCCGGGCCAGGAACTCGGCGTTCACCAGGCCCCGTGTGCTGTCGGTGAGGGGCGTGGAGAGCACCACGACGTCGGCCTCGGGGAGCAGTACGGGCAGTTCCGTGAGTGGGTGCACCGGACCGCGCGCCGTGGTGCGCTCGGAGCGCGCGACGCGCGCCACCCGCGCCACTTCGAAGGGCGTGAGCCGGTCCTCGATCGCGGACCCGATCGAGCCGTAGCCCACGATCAGTACGGACTTGTCGGCCAGCGCCGGATGGAATCCGGAGTGCCACTCCCCCTTGTCCTGCGCCCGTACGAAGTCGGGGACGCCCCGCAGCGAGGCGAGGATCAGCGTGAGCGCGAGCTCGGCGGTGCTCGCCTCGTGCACTCCACGGGCGTTGCACAACTGCACGCCCGGGGGCAGGGACCGCACTGCCTGCAGGACGTGGTCGACCCCGGCGGAGAGCGTCTGCACGACCCGCAGGGAGGTCATTTCGGCCAGCGGCCGCTGCCCTACGCCGGGCGCCTTCATATAGGGGACGACGTAGAACTCACAGTCGGCGGGATCCGCGGGAAACTCCTGGTCGCCGTCCCAGAAGCGGTAGCTCAGGCCCTCGGGGAGGCCCTCGATCGCGTCGGCGTGAAAGGGAAGCCACACATCGGAAGTCATGGTCAGGAGGCTATGCCAGGTGCCTGGTCGCGCAGAGGCTAGGTTGGGGTGCCGGAAGAAGGAGGGGCAGGGCCAGGTGGAGCGCAGGACGATCGGCGCGGCGACGCTCGATGTGGGGGCGATCGGGCTCGGGTGCATGCCGATGAGCTGGGCGTACACCTGTTCGCGACAGCGCGGTGAGGAGTCGCTGCGCGCGGTGCACGCGGCGCTCGACCGGGGGTCGACACTGCTCGACACGGCCGACATGTACGGGCCCTTCACCAACGAGCTGCTGGTGGGGCGGGTGCTGAAGGAGCGGCGCTCCGAGGCCTTCGTGTCGACGAAGGTGGGACTGCTGGTGGGCGAGCAGCACATCGTGGCCAATGGGCGCCCCGGCTATGTGCGGCGGGCGTGCGACGCGTCGCTGCGCCGCCTCCAGACCGATGTGATCGACCTGTACCAGTTGCACCGCGCGGACCCGGAGATTCCGGTCGAGGAGACGTGGGGCGCGATGGCCGACCTGGTGTCGGCCGGAAAGGTGCGCTCGCTCGGGCTGTGCGCGGTGGGCGCCCGGTCCGCCCGTCGCTCCGGGGCGCGGCTGCACGACGGAACGATCCGGCAACTGGAGCGGGTGCAGCAGGTCTTCCCGGTGAGCGCGGTGGAGGCGGAGCTGTCGGTGTGGTCGACGGAGGCGCTGGACGCGCTGCTGCCGTGGTGTGCGGCGCGCGGGGTGGGCTTCCTGGCGGCGATGCCCCTCGGCAACGGCTTCCTGACCGGCACGCTCACCCCCGGCGAGGGGTTCGAGCCCGATGACCTGCGCGCCCGCCACCCCCGCTTCACGGCCGAGATGATGGCCGCGAACCAGCCCATCGTCGTCGGGCTGCGGCGCATCGCCCGGCGCCACGGCCACCTCGGGAACGCGGTCACGCCGGCCCAGGTGGCGCTGGCCTGGGTGCTGGCCCAGGGGCGGCACGTGGTCCCGGTGCCGGGCGCCAAGCGGGAGCGGTGGGTCACGGAGAACGCGGGCGCGGCCGGACTGCGGCTGACGGCGGAGGACCTGGCGGAGGTGGCGGCGCTGCCGGGGGCGCGGGGGTCCTGGGACTGAGGCCCCGCTCCGGAGGGACCGGGTGTCCGGGTTCGGGAACCCCTGGGACCCACGCGGTGTATGAACAGTAGGACCGCCGCGTCGAAGGGACCTCTGATCGTGCAACGTCGAGTGATGAAGGCCGTGTTGGCCGCGGCAGCGCTGGTGGTGACGGCCGGCTGTTCCTCCGGTGGCGGAGGAGGGGCGCCGATCGGCGGCCTGAGCCCGTCGTCGAGCGGTACGGGAACGGGGACGTCGTCCGCCCCGCGGGCCACCGAGACGGCCGCGCCCGCCAAGGGCTCGGTGAAGGTGGTGCGCACCGTCACCGAGGACCTCAAGTCGCCCTGGGGCCTGGCGCCGCTGCCGGAGGGCGGCCTGCTGGTGTCCTCGCGGGACAAGGGGACGATCACGCGGGTCGACGAGGAGACGGGCAGGAAGACCGAACTGGGCCAGGTGCCCGGCGTGGCCCCCGCCGGCGAGGGCGGCCTCCTCGGCATCGCGCTCTCCCCCGCGTACGCCTCCGACCACATGATCTACGCGTACTTCACGACGGCCTCGGACAACCGCATCGTCCGCATGCTGTACGACGAGAAGAAGCCGTCCGGTGAGCAGCTCGGGGCGCCGGACACGATCTTCAAGGGCATCCCCAAGGGGATGATCCACAACGGTGGGCGGATCGCCTTCGGACCGGACCGGATGCTGTACGCGGGGGCGGGCGAGACGGGCGACCGGGGGCAGGCCCAGGATACGAAAGCGCTGGGCGGCAAGATCCTGCGGATGACACCGGACGGCGATCCCGCGCCCGGCAACCCCTTCGACAACTCGGTGGTCTACTCGTACGGCCATCGCAATGTGCAGGGCCTCGCCTGGGACGACAAGCAGCGGCTGTGGGCCTCCGAGTTCGGCCAGGACACCTGGGACGAGCTGAACCAGATCAAGCCGGGCGACAACTATGGCTGGCCGGTGGTCGAGGGCAGGAGCGACGACCCCAAGTACCACAATCCGGTCGCCCAGTGGCACACGGACCAGGCCTCCCCGAGCGGTATCGCCTATGCCGAGGGCTCCATCTGGATGGCGGGGCTGCGCGGCCAACGGCTGTGGCGCATCCCGTTGAAGGGCACGGAGGCCGCCGCCGCCCCGCAGGCCTTCCTGAAGGGCGAGTACGGCCGGCTGCGCACGGTGGTCCCGGCGGGCGGCGACAAGCTCTGGCTCGTGACGAGCGAGACGGACGGCCGCGGCAGCCCAGGGAAGGGCGACGACAGGATTCTGGAGCTGGAGGTGAAGTAGGCGTCCGGCCTCAGGACTCGTCCGGTTCCGACACGGCTTCCTCCCCCGTGTCGCCCTGCCCGTCCTCCTGCTCCTGGTCTCGCTCCTGCTTGGGCAGTCGTACGACCACCTTGCCGGAGGTCAGGTCTATGGGGCCGCGGCCCGGGTCCCCGTCGTTCAGGTCCACGCGGCTCAGTTCGAGTCGCTTGCGTTCGTCGTTGGTGTGCTTGCGGCCTGGAGCGAAGAGCTCCTCGAACATGTTGAACACGGCGCCTCCCTCGGCCCGGGTCCGTATCAGCGTATGCCTCAGCCCGCCGTCCGGACGGTGGGGGCCTCCTGGGGGAACAGACGCAGTCGGTGCGCCAGTGCCGCCGCCTCCCCCCGGCCCGAGACGTCCAGCTTGGCCAGGATGTTCGAGACATGGACGCTGGCGGTCTTCGGGGAGATGAAGAGTTCCTCGGCGATCTGGCGGTTGCTGCGGCCGGCGGCGACGAGGCGCAGGACGTCGCGCTCACGGCTGGTGAGGCCGAGGGCCTCGGCCGGGTCGGCGGGAGCCGGGGCCGAAGGCTCGGGGGCCCGGCCCAGGGCGAGGCGGGCCCGCTGGGCGAGGAGCGCGACGGCCTCGGCGAGCGGGCGGGCGCCGAGGTGGCCCGCTGCCGCGCCGGCCAGCCGCAGAAGCTCCGTGGCGCGGGCCCGGTCGTCCTCGTCGGCTCCCGCGATCAGCAGGGACTCGGCAAGTCGGTGACGGACACGGGCGAGGTCGTAGGGGCGCTCCAGCGGTTCGAAGGCGGTGACCGCCTCGGACCATTCGTGCGGGTCGGCCGTGCCCTCGGCGCGGCGGAGCTCGGCGCGTACCCACCGTTCATGGGCGAGCCAGACGGGTGCTCCGGTGGCCAGGGACTTGGCGGCCCTGCGCAGCCGCTCCAGGGTCCCGGCGCGGCCCGCTTCGGCGACGGGCAGTCCGCGGGCGTCGGCCTCCGCGGTGGCGGCGGCGAGCAGCAGCGGCCAGCCGTCGCGCTGGGTGCCGGGCGGGAAGCCCGCGTCGAGGGTGTCCTCCAGAGCGGCGCGGGCGTCGAGGAGGCGTCCCTCTCCGGCGGCGATGCCGATCGCGGTACGGACCAGGGGCAGCGAGTACTGCGGCATGGACTCGTGGGTGCCGAAGTGGGCGCGGGCGGCGGTGAGTTGACGTGCCGCTTCGGCGAGGTCGCCGCGGGCGAGCGCGAGATCCGCGAGGCGCATGGCACCGCTGCCGGACGGTTTGCCGCTGAGCCCGACACCCAGCGCGTTGCGCGCGGCTTCGACGGCCTCGTCCCACTGGCCGAGCGCGTGGAGCGACTCCGAGAGGTTGCCCCACACCCAGGCCTCGGTGTCCAACAGCCCGGATTTACGGGCGAGTTCGATGCCCTCGCGCAGGATCGTGATCGCTTCCCGGGAGCGGCCGACCGACTCCAGGTGGGACGGCAGGTTGACGTAGACACGCCCCGTGACGTGGGAGGCGCCGTGCCGGGGTACCCGTTCCTTGACCTCGTACATCTCCGCGATGCCCGTCTCCACGTCGCCCGCGTCGACCATGAGGCCGCCGAGCGTGAGCCGGGCGTTCAGCTCGATGTCCCGGGCGCCCACCATGCGCGCGTACTCCACGGCGCGCTCGGCGGCCGAGAGGGCGCCGGGGCCCGGTTCGTGCAGCATGCACCAGGCGGCGACCATGGAGAGCACCTCGGCGTGCACCTCCGACGGCGGCAGGCCGCGCACCAGGTCCTGGGCGGTGGCGAGCTCCGTCCAGCCGTCCCCGCGGGCCTGTGCCTGCACCAGGCGGGAGCGCTGGGTCCAGAACCAGGCGGCGCGCAGGGGGTCGTCCTCGTCCTCCAGGACGCGCAGCGCCCGCTTGGTGATCTTCAGGGCGCGCTCGCGCTCCCCGCACAGCCGGCCCGCGACGGCGGCCTCGGCCATCAGGTCGAGGTAGCGCAGGGGGGTTTTGGCCGGGTCGCAGCCACAGGGTGGGAAGACCTCCACGTAGTCGATGGGGCGCAGCTCGTCCCGTACGGCTTCGGGGGTGGCCTCCCACAGCTCCATCGCGCGCTCCAGGAGCCTGAGTTGCTCGGAGTGGGCGTGGCGGCGGCGGGCCGCGACGGACGCGTCGAGGACGGCGGGGAGGGCCTTGGCCGCGTCGTGCGCGTGGTACCAGTAACTGGCCAGGCGGGTGGCGCGCTCGTCGGCCGGGACGAGTGTGGGGTCGGCCTCCAGGGCTTCGGCGTAGCGGCGGTTGAAACGGGAGCGCTCACCGGGGAGCAGGTCGTCGCTGACTGCCTCGCGGACCAGGGAGTGGCGGAAGCGGTAGCCGTCGCCGCCGGGTGAGGCGTGCAGGATGTTGGCGCCGACGGCGGCGCGCAGCGCCTCGATGAGGTCGTCCTCGGCGAGCCGGGCGACGGCGGCCAGCAGCGGGTACTCGACGGTGGAGCCGCCCTCGGCGACGATCCGGGCGATGCGCTGGGCGCTCTCGGGGAGACCCTCGACGCGGACGAGGAGCAGGTCGCGCAGGGAGTCGGTGAGCCCGGTGCGGCAGCCCTGGTGGGCGGCGACGGCGAGTTCCTCGACGAAGAACGCGTTGCCGTCGGAGCGTTCGAAGATGTCGTCGACCTGGGCGGGGTCGGGTTCGTGGGCGAGGATGCCGGCGATCTGACGGCCGACCTCGGCGCGGCTGAAGCGGCCGAGTTCGATGCGGCGGACCGTACGGAGGCGGTCGAGTTCGGCCAGCAGGGGGCGCAGGGGGTGGCGGCGGTGGATGTCGTCGGCGCGGTAGGTGGCGATGACGACGAGGCGGCCGCTGCGCAGGGTGCGGAAGAGGTAGGCCAGCAGGTGGCGGGTGGAGGCGTCGGCCCAGTGCAGGTCTTCCAGGGCGACGACGACGGTGCGGTCGGCGGCGACGCGCTCCAGGAGGCGGGCGGTGAGCTCGAAGAGGCGGGCCATGCCCTCCTCGTCGGGCCGTCCGCCGCGGCCGGTCTCGCCCAGCTCGGGCAGCAGCCGGGCCAGCTCGTCCTCCTGTCCGGCGGCCGCGGCGGCGAGCTCGTCGGGAAGCAGCCGGCGCAGGGCGCGCAGGGCGGTGGAGAACGGTGCGAAGGGCAGTCCGTCGGCGCCGATCTCCACACAGCCGCCGCACACGAAGACGGCGCCCTCGCGGACGGCCACGGTGGCGAACTCCTCTAGCAGGCGGGTCTTCCCGACTCCGGCCTCACCGCCGAGAAGCAACGCCTGCGGCTCTCCCCCAGTGCTGGACGCCTGGGAGGTACCCCCGGTGACCGTACGGGCGAGCGCGTCTTGCAGGACGCCGAGTTCGTCGGTGCGACCGACGAACACCGGGCTGACGGACCTGGTTTCCACGGGCCCGAGCATCGCACAGGGGTCTGACAGTGCGGCACTGGTTATCGAGCGGGCGACCGCCACCCCGCTCGCTGGGAGGCGGCCGACCCCCGTACGGCCGCCCCCCGCCCCCGCGCTCATGCGGCGCGGGCGAACCGGTGCCGGCGGGGACGCGGGCTATGCGCCTGCCCCTCCGAGTCGTTCTGCCCGGACTCGCGCGCGGCGGCGCGGCGGGCGGCGCGACGGCCACGGAGGGCTTCCTGCGCCTGGCGGTGGTTCTGTGCCTCGCGGATCAGCTCGTTGGATCGCATCTGCTGGAGCTCGTACTCGAACATGTCGTGTCCCTCGTGAGGAGTGGGTTTCGTCATCGCTTTCCGCGATGCCTCAACCTTCGTCTCCCAGGGGGGTGCGTCACATCGGGAGAGTTCCGCATCTTGCGCACGCGAAGGGCCTTAGAGCGGCCGTAAGTGGCTTACGGCGGCCCTAAGGCCCCTCAGAGGTACGGAGATCCAGCCGGAGATCCGGCCGGGAATTCAGCCGGAGATCCAGCCGGGAATTCAGCCGGGGATTCAGCTGGTGGACGGCAGTCCGAGAATGATGTCGGAGTACTTGGCGACGGCGAGGACCAGGCCGATGACGCCGAGCGAGACACCCGCCCAGGCGACCGACTTGATCCAGGCGGCCTGCGGCTTGCCGGGGGCCCCGAAGGCGGGCCGGACCAGGACCACGACGCCGACGATCAGCGCGGCCAGCGCGAAGAGGCCGCCGACCAGCGCGGTGGTCGCCCACGCGTCGCCGTAGACCTCCTTGACCTGCTTGGCGACGCTCGCGGTCGAGGAGGTCCCCAGCTGGCCGACGAGGGTCTCGCGGGCGGCTGCCACGGTGGCGACCCAGCTGCCGGTGAGGGACACGACGCCAAGGCCGGCGGAGACGACGGCGGCGGCACCCTGGCCGACGCCGGGGGTGCCCTTCTCGGCCTCGGGGGCGTCCTCGCCCTCCAGGGCCTCGGCGTCGAGGTCGGCCTGGTCCTCGGCGTCCTCGGCTTCGGTGTCGCCGGTCTCCTCGACCTCGGCGTCCGGCGCCTCGTCGGTCTTGGTGACGTTCACGGTCTCCTCGTCGCTCTTTGCCTCGGTGCCGTTCGCGTCCACGGCTTCGTCAACTGTCTTGGTTCCCATGACCCGCACCGTACGGACGGAGTCTGAGAAGTCTCTTAATGATCGTTGTGAGCGACGACCAAGATCATCGTTGCTCACGCGCGCGTGCCGCCCGCCACTCGGGCGCGAGCACCGACCAGACCTCCATGTCGAGACGTACGCCCCGGTGGGGGTGGCTCTCCCGCAGCACCGCGTCCCGGGTCATCCCGAGCCGCCGGGCGCCGTTCACGCTCGGCACGTTCACCGAGGCGGCGATCCACTCCACACGGTGGATCCCGCGCTCCTCGACCGCCCAGTCGATGAGGATCCGCATCGCCCGGGTGACCAGACCGCGTCCGGTGCCGGCGGGTTCCAGCCAGCAGCCGACCTCGCAGTTGCCGTGCTCGGCGTCGAAATTCAGGAAGAGCACCCCGCCGACGAGCTTCCCCTCCAGCCACAGGCCGTGCAGGGACCCGGTGTCGGCGGCGCGCATGTCGGCGTATCGCTGGAGTGTCTCCCGCGCGGAGGGCACGTCCGTGGCCTTGGACCCGAAGGGGATGTACTGCCCGATGAACTCCCTCCCCCGGTCCAGGTGCGCGAGAAACTCCTCCGCCTGCCAGGGCTCCAGGGGCCGCAGTTCCGCGCCGTCGTCACCCAGGGATATCGCGTACATCCTGCTGCCGCTCCTTCTCCAGCTCGTCCTCCAGTACGTCCGCCACCTCGGCGTCCGTCGCAGCGGCCAGCCTCTCATGGGCGGCGCGGCACTCGGGCGGTTCGACGCTGATGCGCGGCAGCCGCCGGTCGAGCCAGCGGGGCAGCCACCAGTTGGCGCCGCCGAGCAGGTGCATGAGGGCGGGAACCAGGAGAGTGCGCAGGACGAAGGCGTCGAGAGCGACGGCGGAGGCGAGGGCGATGCCGAACATCGCGATGACGCGGTCGCCGCTGAGCACGAAGGCGAGGAAGACCGAGATCATGATGACGGCGGCGGAGTTGATCACCCGGCTGGTCTCGGCGAGCCCGACCCGGACGGCACGCCGGTTGTCGCCGGTCTCCAGCCACTCCTCGTACATCCGGCTGACCAGGAAGACCTGGTAGTCCATGGAGAGCCCGAAGAGGACCGACACCATGATCACGGGGAGGAAGGGCTCGATCGGACCCGCGCGGCCGAGACCCAGCAGCTCGCTCCCCCAGCCCCACTGGAAGATCGCGACGACCACCCCGAACGCGGCGGCCACGGCGGCGATGTTCATCACGGCGGCCTTCAGCGGAATGCCGAGCGAGCGGAAGGCGAGCAGGAGCAGCACACACCCGAGGCCGATCACGACGCCCACGAAGAGGGGCAGTTTGCCGACGATGACGGCGGCGAAGTCGTCGTAGCTCGCCGTCACGCCGCCGACGCGCGCGTCGAGCCCGGTGCCCGCCTCGACGCGCGGCAGCACCTCGGTGCGCAGCCGGTCCACGAGGTCGCTGGTCTGCTGGGACTGCGGCGCGGAGTGCGGGACGACGGTGAGGTACGCGGTGTCGCCCCCGGTGTCGTACGTCACCGGGGTCACCGAAGCGACCCCGGCGGTCGCCCGGAGCGTGCTGTCCAGGCTGTCGAGGGCGAGCCTGTCCTCGGCGCCGCCGACGTGGGTGACCAGGGTCAGCGGCCCGTTCACGCCCGGCCCGAAGCCGTCGGCGAGGAGGTCGTACGCCTGCCGGGTCGTCGTCGACCTCGGGTTGTTGCCCTGGTCGGAGGTGCCGAGATGGAGGGAGAGCGTGGGCAGGGCGAGCAGCGCCATGACGGCCACGGCGACCGCGCCGAGCAGCTTGGGGTGGCGCTCCACGAACACCGACCAGCGGGCGGCGAGTCCGGTGGGAAGCTCCGGCTGGGGCCCGTGCTCGTACAGCCTGCGCCGCTCGCGCCGACTGAGGGCGCGCGGGCCGATGAAGGACAGGAGGGCGGGCAGCAGGGTCACGGAGGCCGCGACGGTGAGGACCACGGTCGAGGAGGCCGCGATCGCGACACCGCCCAGGAAGCTGAGCCGCAGGATGAGCATGCCGAGCAGGGCGATGCAGACGGTGGCGCCCGCGAAGACGACCGCGCGGCCGGTGGTGGCGACGGCGTTGCGGGCCGCCTCGGCCACCGGAAGCCCGCGTTTGAGCCCGCGCCGGTGCCGGGTCACGATGAACAGCGCGTAGTCGATGCCGACGCCGAGGCCTATCAGCGTGCCGAGCATGGGCGCGAAGTCGGCGACGGTCATCGCGTGCCCCAGGAGCACGATCGAGGCGTACGCCGTCCCGACGCCGACCAGGGCGGTGGCGATGGGCAGCAGGGAGGCGGCGAGCGAGCCGAAGGCGAGGAAGAGCACCACGGCGGCCACGACCACGCCGACGACCTCGGCGAGGTGCCCGCCGGAGGACTCCGTGAGCCCGATGGCGCTGCCGCCCAACTCCACCTGGAGCCCGTCGGTCTCGGCGGCCTTGGCGGCGTCGACAACGGCCTGCGCCTCGCTCTTGGAGATGTCGTCGGCCTGGCCGTCGAAGGTGACGGTGGCGTACGCCGTACGTCCGTCGCCGCTGATCCGGCCCGTGCCCTGCCCTTCGTAGGGGCTGACGACGGAGGCCACGCCGGGCAGGGCGGCGATCTCGTCGAGGGCGCGGGTCATGGTCTGTTCGACGGCGGCGGAGCGGACGGTGCCGGGGGTGGTCCGCCAGACGACGGTGTCGCTGTCGCCGCCGAGACCGGGGAAGCCCTGCTGCAGGAGCCGGTCGGCGCGGCCCGATTCGGTGCCCGGGGCCTCGTAGTTGTTCGAGTACGCGGAGCCCGTGACGGCCGCGGCGGCGCTCACCCCGCCGAGGGCGAGGAGCCACAGCAGAACGGTGACGAGGCGGTGCCGTACACACCAGCGTGCAAGGGCTGCCAACGGACAAGCTCCCTGAGTGATTTATGGATCTTTACCGGGAGTTGCCCGCAAAGAACGCATGACGAATACGTCATCACTCTTGCAGCCAGAAGCGATCGTTCTTCTCATTCGTGGGTCTGCTCACGAGAGTGCGAGTTAGTTCACACGACAATCCGATGAACTCTGTCGCACCAAGGGGCCCCGGGCACGCCTGGGGGGATGCATCGGAGCCGATGCATCCCCCCAGGTGGGTACTTGACGGGTACTCAGCCCTCGCTGACGCCCAGCTTCTCCAGGATGAGTTCCTTGACGCGGGCCGCGTCGGCCTGGCCACGGGTGGCCTTCATGACCGCGCCCACCAGGGCGCCGACCGCGGCCACCTTGCCGCCGCGGATCTTGTCCGCGACGCCCGGGTTGCCGGCGATGGCCTCGTCGACGGCGGCGGTCAGCGCACCCTCGTCCGAGACGACCTTCAGACCGCGCTTGTCGACGACCTCGTCCGGGGTTCCCTCGCCCGCGAGCACGCCCTCGATGACCTGGCGGGCGAGCTTGTCGTTCAGATCTCCGGAGGCGACGAGCTGCGCCACCCGGGCGACCTGCGCCGGGGTGATGGGCAGGTCCTCCAGGGCCTTGCCCGACTCGTTTGCGCTGCGCGCCAGTTCACCCATCCACCACTTACGGGCGGACGCCGCGTCCGCACCGGCCTCGATCGTGGCGACGATCGGGTCGATGGCACCGGCGTTCAGGATCGACTGCATGTCGTGCGCCGAGACACCCCACTCCTCACGGAGGCGGTTGCGACGCGCGAGCGGCTGCTCGGGCAGGCCCCCGCGCAGCTCCTCGACCCACTCGCGGGACGGGGCGACGGGGACGAGGTCGGGCTCCGGGAAGTACCGGTAGTCCTCGGCCTCCTCCTTCACGCGGCCCGAGGTCGTGGACCCGGTGTCCTCGTGGAAGTGGCGGGTCTCCTGGATGATCGTGCCGCCGCTGTCCAGAACCGCGGCGTGCCGCTGGATCTCGAAGCGGGCTGCACGCTCCACGGAGCGCAGCGAGTTGACGTTCTTCGTCTCGGAGCGCGTGCCGAACTTCTCGCGGCCGTGCGGGCGCAGCGACAGGTTCACGTCGCAGCGCATCTGGCCCTGCTCCATGCGGGCCTCCGAGACGCCGAGCGCCTTGATGAGCTCGCGCAGCTCGGCGACGTACGCCTTGGCGACCTCGGGAGCGCGCTCGCCCGCACCCTCGATCGGCTTGGTGACGATCTCGATGAGGGGGATGCCCGCGCGGTTGTAGTCGAGCAGCGAGTGCGAGGCGCCGTGGATTCGGCCGGTGGCGCCGCCGACGTGCAGCGACTTGCCGGTGTCCTCCTCCATGTGGGCGCGCTCGATCTCCACGCGGAAGACCTCGCCGTCCTCCAGCTGTACGTCGAGGTAGCCGTTGAAGGCGATCGGCTCGTCGTACTGGGAGGTCTGGAAGTTCTTCGGCATGTCCGGATAGAAGTAGTTCTTCCGGGCGAAGCGGCACCACTCGGCGATCTCGCAGTGCAGCGCGAGGCCGATCTTGATGGCGGACTCGACGCCGGTCGCGTTGACGACGGGCAGCGAGCCGGGCATGCCGAGGCAGGTCGGGCAGGTCTGCGAGTTGGGCGCGGCGCCCAGCTCGGTGGAACACCCGCAGAACATCTTGGTCTTGGTGCCGAGCTCGACATGGACTTCGAGGCCCATGACGGGGTCGTACGTCGCGAGAGCGTCCTCGTACGACACCAGCTCGTCGGTCGTGGTGGTCACGGTGAAAACTTCCCTCTCAGCCCAGCAGGACGTCGTCGTCGCCCAGGCGCCTGAGCTCCCGGTAGAGGATGGCGAGGCCGGTGACGATGGCGGCGGCGGACACCGCCGCGTCGATGAGTCGCAGCGTGTCGTGCTCCGTGCGGGCCTTCTTGGCCTGCTTGGCGACGCCGACGGCACCGAACGCGGTGGTCGCGATGGACAGGTACGTGCCGGACTTGGACTTCTTGAAGCCCTTGGCCTTTGTCAGAGCCTTACTCACAGCGACGGAGCCTCCTCGAGCAGCGGGTGCCCCCACTTTTCCACGAAGGCGGCCTCGACTGCGGCGCCGACCTTGTAAAGCCTGTCGTCCTTCATCGCGGGGGCGATGATCTGCAGACCGACCGGGAGGTTGTCCTCCGGGGCCAGACCGCAGGGCAGCGACATGGCGGCGTTGCCCGCCAGGTTGGTCGGGATGGTGCACAGGTCCGCGAGGTACATCGCCATCGGGTCGTCGGCGCGCTCGCCGATCGGGAAGGCGGTGGTCGGCGTCGTCGGCGAGACGATGACGTCGACCTTCTCGAACGACTTCTCGAAGTCGCGCGTGATGAGCGTACGGACCTTCTGGGCGCTGCCGTAGTACGCGTCGTAGTAGCCGGAGCTGAGCGCGTACGTGCCGAGCATGATGCGGCGCTTGACCTCGGGGCCGAAGCCCGCCTCACGGGTGAGGGAGGTGACCTCCTCGGCCGACTTCGTGCCGTCGTCGCCGACCCTGAGGCCGTAGCGCATGGCGTCGAAGCGGGCGAGGTTGCTCGAACACTCGGACGGGGCGATCAGGTAGTACGCCGCCAGCGCCAGGTCGAAGGACGGGCAGTCCAGCTCGACGATCTCGGCGCCGAGCTCCCCCAGCAGGGCGACGGCCTCGTCGAAGCGCTGCACGACACCGGCCTGGTAGCCCTCGCCGCGGAACTGCTTGACGACACCGACGCGCATGCCGGCGACCGAGCCGTTGCGGGCCGCCTCGACGACCGGCGGGACCGGGGCGTCGATGGAGGTGGAGTCGAGCGGGTCGTGGCCCGCGATGACCTCGTGCAGCAGCGCGGCGTCCAGGACCGTACGGGCGCAGGGGCCGCCCTGGTCGAGGGAGGACGAGAACGCGACCATGCCGTAGCGCGACACCCCGCCGTACGTCGGCTTGACGCCGACCGTGCCGGTGACGGCGGCGGGCTGGCGGATGGAGCCGCCCGTGTCCGTGCCGATGGCGAGGGGCGCCTCGAACGAGGCGAGCGCGGCGCTCGACCCGCCGCCGGAGCCGCCGGGGATACGGGTGAGGTCCCAGGGGTTGCCGGTGGGGCCGTACGCGCTGTTCTCGGTGGAGGACCCCATGGCGAACTCGTCCATGTTGGTCTTGCCGAGGATGACTACGTCGGCGGCCTTCAGCCTCGCGGTCACCGTCGCGTCGTACGGCGGGATCCAGCCCTCGAGGATCTTCGAACCGACGGTCGTCGGGATGCCCTCGGTCGTGAAGATGTCCTTGAGCGCGAGCGGCACACCGGCCAGCGGGCCGAGCTTCTCGCCCCGCTCCCGCTTCGCGTCGACGGCGCGGGCCTGCGCGAGAGCGCCCTCGCGGTCGACGTGCAGGAAGGCGTGCACCTTCTCGTCGACGGCCTCGATCCGGGCCAGGTGGGCCTCGGTGACCGCGACGGCCGTGAGTTCGCCCGCGGCGATCTTCGCGGCGATCTCGGCCGCCGTCAGCTTGATGATGTTGACGTTGGTGTCCGTCATGGTGATTAGTCCTCCCCCAGGATCTGCGGCACCTTGAAACGCTGCTGCTCCTGGGCCGGGGCGCCGGAGAGCGCCTGCTCGGGGGTGAGCGACGGACGGACCTCGTCCGCGCGCATGACGTTCGTCAGCGGCAGCGGGTGAGAGGTCGGCGGTACGTCTTGGTCGGCGACCTCGCTGACGCGGGCGACCGCGCCGATGATGTCGTCGAGCTGGCCGGCGAAGTGGTCGAGCTCTTCGGCCTTCAGCTCCAGACGCGCCAGCCGTGCGAGGTGGGCGACCTCCTCGCGCGTGATGCCAGGCATGCAGCGATCCTCTGGGTGAGAGTGTGTGGTTTGGCCCAATCCTATGGGTCCGAGGCCGATGCCTGCGCCCGGGTTTGCCTCAGGCCCCTTTCCCACCCGCACCACCCGTGACGGTTCGTGTACGAGGTGGAAGTCGCCGGTGGGGGTTCCTCGCCGTCGGCGCCGACCCGTCCGGGGACCGACACCACCGTCCAGAACCTGCGGACCACCCGTGGCTGGGCGCGCAGTTCCCCGCGTCCCTGTCGGGGCCCCTGTCGGGGCCGCGTCCCCCGCCGTGATGAAGCTGCGGACCACCCATGGCTGGGCGCGCAGTTCCCCGCGTCCCTGTCGGGGCCCCTGTCGGGGCCGCGCCCCCCGCCGTGATGGAGCTGCGGACCGCCCGTGGCTGGGCGCGCAGTTCCCCGCGTCCCTGTCGGGGCCGCGTCCCCCGCCGTGATGGAGCTGCGGGCCGCCCGTGGCTGATGGCGCGGTTCTCCTTGCCCCTGGCGGGGTGCGGACGCCGACGGCGAACAGGCTGCACGGGGGGAGGTCCCCCAGTCGGGTGGCCGTCACGGGTGGTACGCGGGTGGGAGCACCCGGCGGGAGCCCCACGAACCGGCACCCGACAACGAACCGCCGGAACTACTCCGCCGCCGGCAGCGCGGCACGCGGCCGCTGCCAGCCGCGCGACCCCCGCGCCAGCAGCCACGCCGTCGCCTCCTCCGGAGGCATCGCCGCCGCGACCAGCCACCCCTGCACCGCGTCACACCCGAGATCCCGCAACCGCTCCCACGTCTCGTCGTCCTCGACACCCTCCGCCACGACGAGCAGCCCCAGCGAATGCGCGAGATCGACGGTGCAGCGCACGATCTCCGCGTCCTCGTTGTCCACGGCGAGCCGCGCGACGAAGGACCGGTCGATCTTCAGCTCGCTCACCGGCAGCCGCCGCAGATGCACCAGCGAGGAGTACCCCGTACCGAAGTCGTCCAGCGACATCTTCACGCCGTGCCCGGTCAGCCCGGCCAGCGTGTCCGCGGCCCGCTGCGGGTCCTCCAGGAGCACATGCTCCGTTATCTCCAGCTGCAACGCCCCCGCGGGGACCCCGTGCCGGGCGAGCCGCGCGGCGACCGAGCCCGCGAAACCGGGGGTGTGGACGTCCCGCGGGGACACGTTCACCGCGACCGGTACGTGCAGTCCCTGTGCCCGCCAGCGCGCGACCTGGGCCAGCGCGGTCTCCAGCACGTACTCGGTGAGGTGCGGCATCAGCCCGGACGACTCGGCGATCGCGATGAACTCGTCCGGCGGCACCTTCCCCCGCTCGGGATGCACCCAGCGGACCAGCGCCTCGAGCCCGGCCACCTGTCCGTCGAAGCGGACCTTGGGCTGGTAGTGCAGTTCGACATCACCGGCGTCCAGCGCCCGGCGCAGATCCCCCAGCAGACCGAGCCGGTCCGGCGTGTTCGAGTCCCGCTTGGACTCGTACACCTCCACCCCCGTACGGTCCCGCTTGGCCTGGTACATCGCCACGTCCGCCCGCCGCAGCAGCCCCTCCGCGTCCAGCGCGTGGTCGGGAAAGACGGCCAGCCCGGCGCTGGCCTCCAGGACGAGGGTGAGTCCGTCGAGGTCGAGCGGCGAGCCGAGGGCGGCGACGAGATTGCGGGCGACCCGCGTGGCCGACGTGGTGGAGTCGGCGACGGGCAGTAACACGGCGAACTCGTCCCCGCCGAGCCGCGCGGCCTCCGCCCCGCGCGGCAGCGCCAGCCGCAGCCGGTCGGCTATCTGAAGGAGCAGTCGGTCACCGGCGAGGTGCCCCAACGTGTCATTCACGGAACGGAAGCGGTCGAGGTCGATCAGCATCAGGGCGGAGCGCGCACCGATGCGCTCGGCATCGTCCAGAGCCGTCCAGGTCCGTTCGAGCAGCCACTGACGGTTGGGCAGCCCGGTCAGCGGATCGCGCAGTTGCTCCTCGGCCCGGACGCGGGCGATCCACAGGGTGGAGTCAAGTGCGATGAGGGGGATCGAGAACAGCGGCAGCAGCATCGGCTGGGCGACCGCGACCACGCAGATCAGCGGCGCGATACCGAGCAGCGCGACGGCGACCAGGCCCTGCCTGACCAGCGCCGTGCGGGTGGCGGTCGGCAGTCCGCCGGTGCCCGGCGCGTGCAGGTACCAGAGCAGGACGCGGGTGACCGCGAGATAGGCGGTCGCGACCAGCACCACCTCGGGTGCGGCGTAGAAGTTCCAGCTCTCCGGATTCCAGGGTGCCTCCACGGACGGCACCCGCCCGAACATGGCGAGGACCAGCGCTCCGGCGCCGATGCCGAGGATGTCGACCGCGCCGTGCAACACCCCCTGGCGCCAGCGGCCTCGGCGGACGGCGCCGACCAGCACGACGACGGTCAGGCTGACCATCCCGGCGGCCACCCAGCCGTACAGCAGCAGCACCGCGAGGGTGAGCGCGGCGCCGGAGCCCGTGCCGCCCCACCAGCGGGCGCGGCCGAGGGCGACCAGATGGCCGACGATGATGCCGGTCAGTACGGCCAGCGACCAGCCGACCGCGCCGGACGGGAAGAGGGCGTGGTGGCCGCTGAACGCCCGGTAGAAGCCGCCGCCGAGGACGAACGCGGCCATCCCGACGACCGCGGCGGGCAGCGTGGGCAAGGAGATGTGCCGTTCGGGATCGTGACCGGACAGGCCGCCGCCACGCCCGGCGGTGAGCCTGCCGACACCCGGGGCCGGAGCCGTTACGGTGAGGGGTGGTGCGGAGCCCTGCCCGCCCGTGCCGCGGCGCTCCGACGAACGCCCCGTCCGGAGGCCGGCCATCCACGCGCCGGTCATCCGGCGCAGGCGCAGCCGTGAGTCCGGGGCGGCGCTCTCGGTCGGTTCCATTCCCGTCCCTCTCACAGCCGGCGGTGCCCACGCCACGCGGTCCGTTGCCGGCGACAACTGCCAACGGCACCGCGTCTGAAAACCCTTCCCCAGACTCTTGCGGAGCAGGGGATGCCCCAACCGCAGCTGGGCACGGCAGGCGCACACCTCAACAGTAGGCCGCAGAAGGCTTCTACGGGCAGCGGTCGACGACGGTTGCCCGAATGCGTCCCGGCCACCCGTATGCATCTGATATGCGCCGAACGGGTGGTCTTCAACCGCTACTCCCCGGTCGGGAGGGCGACTTCCGCGGCGGCCTCCGGTCCCTGTTCGAGCAGGACGGCGAAGCCCTCCTCGTTCAGAACCGGCACCTTCAGCTGCATCGCTTTGTCGTACTTAGATCCTGGATTGTCGCCCACGACCACGAAAGACGTCTTCTTCGAGACCGAACCGGTCACCTTCGCTCCCCGGCTCTGAAGGGCCTCCTTCGCGCCGTCCCGCGTGTGGTGTTCGAGCGTGCCGGTGACGACGACGGTGAGTCCTTCGAGCGGCCTCGGGCCCTCGTCCTCGCCGGAACCCTCGTCCTCCAACCGGACGCCGGCGGCCTTCCATTTGCGGATGATCTCGCGGTGCCAGTCCTCCGTGAACCACTGCTTGACCGAGGTCGCGATGATCTCGCCGACCCCGTCGACCGCGGCGAGTTCCTCCTCGGTGGCCTGCTCGACGCGGTCGATGGAACGGAACTCGCGGGCCAGCGCCTCGGCGGCCACCGGGCCGACGTGCCTGATGGAGAGTCCGTTGATGAAGCGGGCGAGCGGGCGGCTCTTCGCCTCGGCGATGTTGTCGAGCAGAGCGAGCGTGTTCTTCTTCGGCTCGCCCTTCTGGTTGGCGAAGACCGTGACGACCTTCTCCTCACCGGTCTTGGGATCCCGCTTGGGCAGGCCGCTGTCCTGGTCGAGGACGTACGCCTTGATCGGGAGCAGCTGCTCGACCGTGAGGTCGAAGAGGTCGCCCTCGTCGACGAGCGGTGGGGCGGCGGGCTCCAGCGGACGGGTCAGCGCCGCCGCGGCCACATTGCCGAAGTGCTCGATGTCGAGGCACTCCCGGCCCGCGAGGTAGGAGACGCGCTCTCTCAACTGGGCCGGGCAAGTACGGCCGTTGGGGCAGCGCAGGTCGATGTCGCCTTCCTTCATGGCGCGCAGCGGCGTCCCGCACTCGGGGCACTCGGCCGGCATCACGAACTCCCGCTCGGTGCCGTCGCGGAGATCCACCACTGGCCCGAGGATCTCCGGGATGACGTCACCGGCCTTACGCAGCACGACCGTGTCCCCGATGAGGACGCCCTTGGCCTTCACGACCTCCTGGTTGTGCAGAGTCGCGAACTCGACCTCCGAGCCCGCGACGGTGACCGGCTCGACCTGCGCGTACGGAGTGACGCGCCCCGTTCGGCCGACGCCGACCTTGATGTCGACCAGCTTGGTGTTGACCTCTTCCGGCGCGTACTTCCAGGCGATGGCCCAGCGTGGAGCGCGGGCCGTGGAACCGAGACGGCCCTGGAGACGGATCTCGTCGAGCTTGACGACGACCCCGTCGATCTCGTGCTCCACGGAGTGCCGGTTCTCGCCGTAGTACGCGATGAACTCCCGTACGCCGTCGAGGTCGTCGACCACCTTCGCGTACCGCGTGGTCGGCAGGCCCCAGGAGTGCAGCAGTGTGTACGCCTCGGAGAGGCGGGTGAGGCCCTCGAAGCCCTCCAGGGCGCCGATTCCGTGGACCACCATGTGCAGGGGGCGGCTCGCGGTGACGCGGGGGTCCTTCTGGCGCAGCGAACCCGCCGCCGCGTTGCGCGGGTTGGCGAAGGGCTTGTCGCCGGCCTCCACCAGGCGGGCGTTGAGCTCCTCGAACTTCTCCATCGGGAAGTAGACCTCGCCGCGGATCTCCACCAGGTCCGGGACGTGGTCGCCCTTGAGGCGGTCCGGAATCTCCGCGATCGTGCGCACATTGGGCGTGATGTCCTCGCCCGAGCGGCCGTCGCCGCGGGTCGCCGCGCGGGTGAGACGGCCGTGCTCGTAGGTCAGGTTGACCGCGAGGCCGTCGACCTTCAGCTCGCACAGGAAGTGGTGGTCCGAGGTGCCCACGTCCTTGGCGACGCGCTCGGCCCAGGCCGCGAGCTCCAGGTCGCTGAAGGCGTTGTCCAGCGAGAGCATGCGCGAGCGGTGCTGGACGGAGGTGAACTCGGTCGCGTACGCGCCCGCGACCTTCTGGGTCGGGGAGTCGGGGGTGCGCAGCTCGGGATACCGCTCCTCCAGGGCCTCCAGCGAGCGCAGCAGCTGGTCGAACTCCGCGTCGCTGACGACCGGCTGGTCCTTCACGTAGTACCGGAAGCGGTGCTCCTCGATCTGCTCAGCGAGCTGCGCGTGCTGCTCCCGTGCCTCGGTGGGCAGGGAATTGGGCTGTGCGTCCTTGTCGCCGGCCACCGTGTTGTCCTCCCGTTACTCTGGGTTGTCCGCGAGGGATCTCGCCGCCCGGGCGCAGTGGGCGAGTGCCCGGCGCGCGTACTCCGGGGAAGCACCCGCGAGTCCGCACGTCGGAGTGACCGTGACCGCCTCCGCGAGAAGACCCGGATGCAGCCCCAGCCTGCGCCACAGCGTCCTGACACCCATGACGCTACCGGCAGGGTCTGACAATGGTCCGTCCGTGCCCGGCACGACACCGGCGAACAGCCGGGTGCCGCCCTCCACCGCTTCGCCGATGACATCGTCGTCACGCTCGGTGAGCAGTGAGAAGTCGAACGAGATGGCCGCGGCCCCCGCCCTGCGCAGGAGCGCGAACGGTACGTCGGGTGCGCACGAGTGCACCACGACCGGGCCGTCGGTGTGCACCCCGACGACGTCCCGCAGTGTCGACTCCACCCGTTGCCGGTCGACGGCGCGGTGGGTGCGGTAGCCGCTGGCGGACTTCACCTGGCCACGCAGCACCGCGATGAGCGAGGGCTCGTCGAGCTGCAGCACGATCTGGGCGCCGGGCACCCGGCGCCGTACCTCGTCGAGGTGCGTGCGCAGCCCCTCGGCGAGCGATCCGGCGAGGTCCCGGCAGGCGCCGAGGTCGGAGAGCGCCGCCTCGCCACCCCGCAGCTCCAGTGCGGCGGCCAGCGTCCAGGGGCCCACGGCCTGCACCTTGAGCGGCCCCTCGTAGCCCTGGGTGAACTCCTCCAGCGCGTCGAGGTCTTCGCCGAGCCAGGACCTGGCCCGCTTGGTGTCGCGCCCCGGCCGGTCCCCGATCCGCCAGCCGCTGGGCTCTACGCGCGCGTAGAGCTCGACCAGCATCCCGGCGGTCCGTCCGATCATGTCCGCGCCGGGTCCCCGGGCGGGCAGCTCGGGCAGGAACGGGAAGTCCTCGAAGGACCCGGTCACGGTCTTGGCGGCCTCGCGGGCGTCGCCGCCGGGCATGGAGCCGACCCCGGTGGCGGGGCCCCAGGTGAAACTCATCGTCCCGGCCGCACGGTCAGGTCGTTGACCTCCGCGTCGCGCGGCAGGTCGACGGCCATCAGGATCGTCGTCGCGACGGACTCCGGGTCGATCCACTTCGAGGCGTCGTACTCCTTGCCCTCCTGCTGGTGGACCTTCGCCTGCATGGGGCTCGCCGTCCGGCCGGGGTAGACCGAGGTCACCCGGACGCCGCCCGCGTGCTCCTCGTGGCGCAGGGAGTCGGCGAGGGCCTTCAGGCCGTGCTTGGAGGCGGCGTACGCGGACCAGTCGGCGTGCGCGGCGAGGCCGGCGCCGGAGTTGACGAACACGACGTGGCCCTGGGCGACGCGGAGTTGCGGCAGGAAGTGGCGGGTCAGCTCGGCGGGGGCGATCAGGTTGACGTTGAGCTGGTGACGCCAGGACTTGGGGGTCAGCTCCCCGACGGGGCCGAGGTCGACCACGCCCGCGATGTGCAGGAGCGAGTCGACGCGCTCGGGCAGGGACTGGTGGGAGAACGCCCAGGAGAGCTTGTCCGGGTCCGCCAGGTCGCCGACCAGGGTCCGGGCCCCGGGGAACTCGGCCGCCAGTTCCTTCGCGCGGCCCGCGTCACGCGCGTGGAGCACGAGATCGTCCCCGCGCGCGTGCAGACGGCGGGCGACGGCCGCGCCGATACCGGAGCCCGCCCCGGTGATCACATGTGTAGCCATGGACGCCATGCTCGCATCACCGGGTGCCCACGCTCTCCTCCAGGTAGGCCAGCGCCCCTACCGGCTCCTCGGCGAAGAACACCAGGTCGGTGAGCGGGCACGGCAGGAAGCCCTCGGCGTCCATGCGGCGGAACTGCTCCTTCAGGCCGTCGTAGAAGCCCGCCGTGTTGAGCAGGACGACCGGCTTCTCGGTCTTCCCGTGCTTTTTCAGCTCCAGGATCTCGGTCGCCTCGTCGAGGGTCCCGGTGCCGCCTACCATGATCACGACGGCGTCGGCCTTGGCCAGGAGCAGCGCCTTGCGCTCGGCGAGGTCCCGGGCGAACACCATCTCGTCGGCACCCGCCCGCGCCGTGGCCGCCAGGAAGTCCACGGAGACCCCCAGCAGCCGTCCGCCCGCCTCCTGCACCCCGTCGGCGACCACCTTCATCAGCCCGACGTCGGAACCGCCCCACACCAGCGAGTGGCCGCCCTTGCCGAGGAGTTCGGCGAACTCCCGTGCGGGTCGGGTGTAGCGGTCGTCGAGGTCGGCGGCGGAGAGGAAGACGCAGATATTCATGTGCCTACGGTACGAGGGAAGAACCCGGGTCCCACGCGCGCTGTACGGGTATGGCCAATGGACACACGATCACGATCGAACAGGGCACGGAGCGGGTACGCGTCGTGCACGGCGACCAGGTGCTGGCGGAGAGCGACCGGCCCCTGGTGCTGCGCGAGACCGGCTGTCCCGTGCGCTACTACCTACCGGCCGAGGACGTCCGCCTGGACCTGCTGACGACCTCCGACACCCACACGCACTGCCCCTTCAAGGGCGACGCGTCCTACTGGTCCCTGCCCGACGCCCCCGACCTCGTCTGGTCCTACCCCGACCCCAAGCCGGACGTCGCCCGGATCAAGGACCACTTCTGTTTCTACGAAGTCGAAGTGGCGTAACGCACCCTTCGAGGTGGCCCGCGAGGTCGAGCCCCGAGTGGCTGGGCGAGGCCGCGCGGACCGTCGCGGACACGGCACCCCAGGGGACGTACCGCGTCCTGGACGGCCTCGCCCCGCTCCTGACGGAGTTCTTCGGCGAGGCCGGTCAGACCCGGAAAGGCCCTAGACGCTCGCCGTCGCGCGGGTGGTCGTCGCGATCGTCGCCGAACCGACCACGCGCGTGCCGTCGTACAGGACGATCGCCTGGCCGGGGGCGACGCCGCGGACCGGCTCGGTGAACGTGACCTCGAGTTCGCCGTCGACCAGTTCGGCAGCGACCTCCGTCTCGCCTCCGTGGGCGCGGAGCTGGGCGGTGTAGGTGCCCGGGCCGGTGGGGGCGGCGCCGCACCAGCGGGGCTTGATGGCGGTCAGCCCACTGACATCGAGGGATGCCGCCGGACCCACCGTCACCGTGTTGTTCACCGGCGAGATGTCCAGGACATAGCGCGGCTTGCCGTCCGCGGCCGGGGTGCCGATGCGCAGCCCCTTGCGCTGCCCGATCGTGAAGCCGAACGCGCCCTCGTGGGAGCCGATGACCGACCCGGACTCGTCGACGATGTCGCCCTCCGCCTTGCCCAGGCGGTTCGCCAGGAAGCCCTGGGTGTCGCCGTCGGCGATGAAACAGATGTCGTGCGAGTCGGGCTTCTTGGCGACGGCCAGGCCCCGCAGCTCCGCCTCCGCGCGGATCTCGTCCTTCGTCGTCACCGTGTCACCCAGCGGGAACAGCGCGTGGGCGAGCTGGCGGTCGTCGAGGACACCGAGGACGTACGACTGGTCCTTGGCCATGTCCGAGGCGCGGTGCAGCTCGCGCGTGCCGTCCTCGTTCACGATCACCTTGGCGTAGTGGCCCGTGCAGACCGCGTCGAAGCCGAGCGCGAGCGCCTTGTCGAGCAGGGCGGCGAACTTGATCTTCTCGTTGCAGCGCAGACACGGGTTGGGGGTGCGCCCGGCCTCGTACTCGGCGATGAAGTCCTCGACCACGTCCTCGCGGAAGCGCTCGGCGAGGTCCCACACGTAGAACGGGATGCCGATGACGTCCGCGGCGCGGCGGGCGTCGCGCGAGTCCTCGATGGTGCAACAGCCTCGCGCGCCCGTGCGGAACGATTGCGGGTTGGCGGAGAGCGCGAGATGCACGCCCGTCACGTCGTGACCGGCTTCCGCCGCGCGGGCGGCGGCGACGGCGGAGTCCACGCCGCCGGACATGGCGGCGAGGACGCGGAGGGGGCGGGGGCGCTGCGAGGTCTCAGTCATAGCCCCTCCAGAGTACGGGGCCGCGGGAACCGAAGCCCGCGGGTATCCGTTGATGATCGCAACGGGGACCGCCGGAGGACGGGCGGGCACGAAGGACGGGGCGGACGCGATGAGTGAGGCCGCGGAGAACACGGAGAACACAGGCAACACGGAGACCACCGAGGCCACAGGGACCGTGGGAACCAGAGGGGCCGCGGTCGGCACAGGGACCACGGGAACCACGAGGGCTGTGGGCACCACGGGGATCACCGGAGCCGGAGAATCCACCGGGAGCAGCGGGAGCGGCGGGGGCGGCGTGGGCACGAACAAGACCAAGGGGCGTGCCGGCCGGGACCGCGACCGGCGGATCGGACGGCGGACGCTGCTGATCGGTGGCGCCGCGGCCGCCGTGGGCACGGCGGTGCTCGCACGCGGTGAGCTCGGCCACCTGTGGTGGCGGCTGCCCGGCGTCGAGAAGCCCCGGGTGGCGGGTGCCGTCGACTTCCGGGGTGCGCAGTGGGTGGCCGCCTCGTCGGCGAACTGGCGGCGGGCGGACCGGCCCGACGACTACGGGATAGACCGGGTCGTCATCCACGTCACCCAGGGCAGCTACCGAAGCGCCGTGAAGGTCTTCCAGGACCCGGCACACGGCGCGGCCGCGCACTACATCGTGCGCGAGGACGGGCACATCACCCAAATGATCCGCGAGCTGGACGTGGCGTTCCACGCGGGCAACCGGGGGTACAACGAGCGGAGCGTCGGCATAGAGCACGAGGGCTTCGTCGAGCGCGCCTCGTCGTTCACGGACGCCATGTACGCGGCCTCGGCGCGGCTGACGGCGGCGGTCTGCGGGCGGTACGGCATCCCCGTCGACCGTACGCACATCATCGGACACGTCGAGGTGCCGGGCACGGACCACACCGACCCCGGGCGGTACTGGGACTGGGACCGGTACATACGACTCGTACGACAGGCCCGCACCGCGGCGCAGCCGACACGCACAGCCGGGGCGTAGCTGCCAGAGAGCGCTTTCGATGCGCGCTCACAGACAGCGGTACGCAGGGCTCAAGTCACCTAATCGTGATGCTGTGAGGCACTCGCGGGACGCGCCTGTCCATTGCGTCCCGTGCTGCCGATGTGACCAGCGACACGTCAACTCTCCTTCTTTCGAGGGGAGTTGATCCTGACTTTTAGTCATCGGATTTCACAGCGAAGACGGCGTTCTCCTAAGTCGACCCAAGTCTTCACACAGCCCTCAGGTCGAGAGTCCACCGCCATGACGCACACCACACAGCCCGCCTCCGGCGCGGGCAAGGACAAGGGCCAGTCCAAGACCAAGGGCAAGGGCATGCACCGCCGCAAATTCCTCGGTGGGATGGCAGGGGCGGGCATCGCGGCGGTGACCGCCGGCGGCACGGCCATCGCCTTACTGACGAACGCGACACAGAACAAGGCGCACGCCGCGGGCACCACGCTGACCATCCCCGACCTCCTGGAGGGGACCACCACGGACGGCACCACGACGTTCACCCTGGAGGCGAAGACCGGCACCAGCGAGGTGCTCAGCGGAGTGACCAGCACGACCGCGGGCTACAACCAGTCGTTCCTCGGCCCCACCATGAAGTGGACCTCCGGCGACACCGTCCTGCTGAACATCACCAACAGCCTCACCGAGGACACCACCGTCCACTTCCACGGCGCACACGTCCCGCCCAGCATGGACGGCGGCCCGCAGAACGCCTTCGCCGCGGGGAAGACCTGGTCGCCCACCTTCACGGTCAAGGACGAGGCGAAGACGCTCTGGTACCACCCGCACGCCCTGGGCACCACGGCGGAGCAGGCCACCCACGGCCTCGCGGGCATGATCATCGTCGAGGACGACTCGGACGCGTCCGCGGCCCTGCCCAGCACCTACGGCACCGACGACATCCCGATCATCCTGCAGTGTCTGGCCACCGACAGCGCCGGAGACATCAAGTACAACCTGACCGGCTACCTCAGCAACGGTCTCAGCTTCCCGCTGCTGTGCAACGGCACGAACGTCGACGACACCACGCTCTCCTTCACCGCCACCAAGAAGCGCACCCGCTTCCGGCTGCTCAACGCCTCGCCGTCCGACATCATCACCGTCCAGCGCAGCGACGGCGCGACGCTCACCCAGATCGCCACCGACCAGGGCTATCTGACGGAGGCCACCGAGGTGGCGTCGATCCGGCTGGTGGCGGGCGCGCGGGCCGAGTTCGTCATGGAGCTCAGCGACGCGGTCACCCTGGAGGCCGTCGTGACGACGGGCTGGGTGCGCGGCGGCAGTGGGACGTACGAGTTCCTGACCGTCACCCCGGACACCTCGGACACCCCGGAGACCCTGCCGACCCTCAACACCATCACCCGTTACGACACCAGCGACTTCACCGCCCGGACGATCACGCTCGGCCAGAGCGGCACAACGATGACGATCAACGGCTCCGCCGGGACGAGCATGTCCTCGATGGCGATGATCAGCACCACCCTGGGCGCCGAGGAGGTGTGGACGGTCAAGAACAGCACGCAGCTTGAACACTCGTTCCATCTGCATGATGTGCCGTTCCAGCTGATCTCCATCAACGGGGAGGATCCGACGGGCGTCCAACTGGGCTGGTACGACACGTTCGAGGTGGTCGGCGGGGGCACGATCAAGATCGCGATGAAGTTCACCGACTTCTCGGACGACACCTACATGTACATGCTCCACTGCCATCTGCTGCAGCACGAGGACGAGGGCATGATGGCCTCCCTCATGGTGACGGACAGCTAGCGCCTGTCCGGCCCTGCGGGCGGGCGCCGGCGTGTCAGGTCAGACCTGCCGTCCGTGCCCGCTCCACCGCCGGGCCGATCGCCTTGGCCACCGCCTCGACGTCCGCCTCCGTGGAGGTGTGGCCGAGGGAGAAGCGCAGAGTGCCGCGGGCCAGGTCGGGGTCGGTGCCGGTGGCCAGCAGGACATGGCTGGGCTGGGCGACCCCCGCCGTGCACGCGGAGCCCGTGGAGCACTCGATGCCCTGGGCGTCCAGCAGGAGCAGCAGGGAGTCGCCCTCGCAGCCCGGGAACGTGAAGTGCGCGTTGGCGGGCAGCCGGCCCCCGGCCGCGGGGTCGCCGCCGAGGATCGCGTCGGGCACGGCGGCGCGTACCACGTCGACCAGGTCGTCGCGCAGGGCGCCGATCTCGCGGGCGAACCACTCGCGCTGCTCGGCGGCGAGCCGCCCGGCGACCGCGAACGAGGCGATGGCGGGTACGTCGAGGGTGCCGGAGCGCACATGCCGCTCCTGGCCACCGCCGTGCAGCACGGGTACGGGGGTGTACTCGCGGCCCAGCAGCAGAGCGCCGATGCCGTACGGGCCGCCGATCTTGTGGCCGGAGACGGTCATCGCGGCGAGACCGGACGCGGTGAAGTCGACGGGCACCTGGCCGAAGGCCTGGACCGCGTCGGCGTGCAGCGGGATCCCGAACTCGGCCGTGACGTCGGCCAGTTCGCGGACCGCCATCACCGTGCCGATCTCGTTGTTGGCCCACATGACGGTGACGAGGGCGACGTCGTCGGGGTTTCGGGCGATGGCCTCGCGCAGGGCGTCCGGGTGGACGCGGCCGTAGGAGTCGACGGGCAGGTACTCGACGGTGGCGCCCTCGTGTTCGCCGAGCCAGTGGACGGCGTCGAGGACGGCGTGGTGTTCGACCGGGCTCGCGAGGACCCGGGTGCGGGCCGGGTCGGCGTCGCGGCGGGCCCAGTACAGGCCCTTCACGGCGAGGTTGTCGGCCTCGGTGCCGCCGGAGGTGAAGACGACCTCGCTGGGGCGGGCGCCGAGGGCCTCCGCCAGGGTTTCGCGGGCTTCCTCGACCGTCCGCCGGGCGCGGCGGCCGGCGGCGTGCAGGGAGGAGGCGTTGCCCGTGACGCTCAGCTGGGCGGTCAGCGCCTCTACCGCCTCGGGGAGCATCGGTGTGGTCGCGGCGTGGTCGAGGTAAGCCATGATGGGCCCGATTCTACGGGCCGTCCGTCCACGGCCTCGGCCCCCGTCGGGGTAGCCGCCTGTCCGCCCCTCGTTCCGCGCTGGATCGAACGCCTCGTTCGGCGGCGGCTCAGAAGTTCCAGGACACCGTGCTGTCGAACTGCATGAAGGCCACCAGCACCAGCAGATCGGCGATGCCGAGGCCCAGGCCGAGGAAGGCGCGGCCACGGCGGGCGGTGCCGCGCCAGAGGGCGACGGAGGCCAGGGCGATGGCGATCGGGCCCAGGAAGACGTTCAGGACCAGCAGGCCGAGGAGGCCGAGGATGAAGGAGGCGACGGCCATGCCGTCGGCGTCCTTGGTGCCGGTCCCGCGGGTGGGCGCGTTGGCCGCGGGCGCGGTGGGCGCGGGCGCGGTGGTGAGGTGGGTTCGCTCGGTGAGTTCCATGACGTGAGTCAGCTCCCAACAATCAGTTGGTGGAGGGGTGGCGCCGGCGGGCGTTGCGCTCGCGGACCGCGAAGACGGCCAGCCAGACGCCGATGACGGCCGCGGCGACGAGGGTGACGGGCAGCGGGGCGTGGGCTACGGAGCCCATCACGACACCCAGCAGCAGCAGGACGGCGACGAGGAACAGCATGAGGTGCCTCTCGACAGTGAACCCCGATTGTTTCGGGGACTTGACGACTCAGTGAACGGTTGTAGTAACACTTGTTCACTGACTCCAGAGTCTATCGCGTCGCCCGGCTTTTCAATTACAGAGAACAGTTGTTAACTGCATGGTATGAGTCACACTCTCGGCATCCGGCAGGCCCAGAAGCAGAAGACCCGTCAGGCGCTCCTGGACGCGGCGTTGGAACTGCTGGAGGAGCAGAGCCTGAGCAGCCTGGGTCTGCGCGAGGTCACGCGCGCCGTCGGAGTCGCGCCGACCGCCTTCTACCGGCACTTCCGCTCGACGGAGGACCTCGGCGTGGCGCTGGTCGAGGAGGCGCTCGGCAGTCTGCACCCGATGATCGGGGACACGGTCTCCGCGGCCGGCGACAGCGCCGGACGCATCGAGCGCGCGGTCGACCTGATCGCCCACCATGTCGACTCCCATCCCGCGCACGTCCGTTTCATCGCGCGCGAGCGGCACGGCGGCGTCCAGCGGGTGCGGCAGGCGATCAGGGAGCAACTGGAGCGGTTCGCCGAGGAGGTGATGGTCGAGCTGGCCAAGCACCCCGAGTCGGAGGGGTGGAGCGACGACGATCTGCTGATGCTCGCGGGACTGTACGTCGACCAGATGCTGATGACGGCCTCGCTCTATCTGGAGGCGCTGGAGGCGTCCGAGGAGGAGCGGGAGCGGGTGGCCCGTGTCGCGACCCGCCAGATGCGGCTGATCGCCATCGGCCGCCGCAACTGGCTGGGGTGACGCACCCGTCCCCAAAGGGCGGGGTGACGACACCCGTTCACCAAAGGGCGAGGTGACGCACCCGAGTATCGAGTACGTCACCCCTGAGAGAACCGGGACGGGCTCAGCCCTGTGCCGCCTGCCCGCCGGGCTGCCCGCTCGGCTGCCCGCCACCGCCCGGGCCGCCGCCGCAGCCCTGACCGCCGCCCTGGCCACCGCCCGGACCGCCGGACGGCATGCCCGAGGGACCGCCGGAGGGCATCTTGCCGGTGGGCATGTTCGACGGCGTCCCGGAGGGCGAGCCCGTGGGCATCCCGGAGCGCCCGCCGCTCGGCATGCCCGACGGGCCTCCGCTCGGCATGCCGGAGGGCCGCTGACAGTTCTGGCTCGAGTTGCCGCTGTTCGAGGACGACGAGTCGCCCGAGCCGCAGGCCGCCAGCAACGGCGAGAGCGCCAGCAGGGCGACGGCGGGGACGAGTCGGGCACGACGGTTCATGAGGTAACTCCCAGTCAAGTCACGTGGACCGGTTTATGAAGGCCGGATGAGCGCGGGATGAGCGGTGGACAGAGGACCAGATCCACGTAGGGCCGCGCTGTGCCGAACCTGTGGTTACCTGTGGGTCAACTTCCCTCGTGCGGGGCCCGATCCCCGCTGTACACCGCACCGATCGCAGCCGCCGCCCCGGCCAGTTCCGCCCGCGCCTGCGGCGGCGAGAGCACCTCCACCGCGTCCACGAAGGCCAGCAGCGTGCGGGCCTCGCGGACGACGCCGTACGACAGGTGCGCGAGGACCCACTCGCTCTCGCCGTCGTCCTCCGGGAGCGCCGTGAGGGAGGCCGCGTTGAGCCTGAGGAACATGTCGAGGCGGGCACGCCGTACCCGAACTGTGACATCGAGACCCCCCGGCCGCTCATCGACCTGGCGCCGCAACACCTCCCAGACGTCACCCAGTTCGACGCCCGGGCGCCGCTTCACGGGATCACCCATGAGCGTCGCCGAGCGCACCCGGTCGGCCCGGAACAGCCGCGGCTGCCCCCGCCGGTCGGCCACGAGGTACCAGACGCCCGCCTTGGACACGAGCCCGTACGGGTCGACGGTGTAGGTGCTGGGCTCGGTGTGCCCGCCGTGCCGGTAGCTGAGCCGCAGCCTGCGGTCGGCGAAGACCGCGTCCTGGAGCACCTCCAGGTCCACGGCCCGCTGGGGGCCGCCCTTCCAGCGCGTCGCGTCGACGAGGATCCGGCGGCTGGCCACCTCGGCGGCCGGACGGTGCGGCGCCGGCAGCGCAGCCATCACCTTGCGCAGCGCGGACCCGAGTGCCGCGTCCAGGCCGAGCGCGGCGTGCGCGCCCTGCGCGGCCAGGATGAACAGCGCGCGGGACTCGTCGGCGGTCAGTCCCGTGACGTCCGTACGGAATCCGGCGAGCAGTTCGATGCCGCCGTGCCGCCCGCGCTCGGCGTACACCGGGACGCCGGAGGCCGAAAGGGCCTCGATGTCGCGGTAGATGGTGCGCACCGACACCTCTAGCCGGTCGGCGAGTTCGTGTGCGGGGACGCGGCCGCGGGTCTGCAGCAGCAGAAGGATCGAGAGCAGGCGGTCGGACTTCACACGCACCAGGATCGCGCACCGCGGATCACGGCCGCCGATGCCCGCCGGAGCTCGCCCGAAGCCCGCCCGAAGCCCGCCGTAAATGCTGACGGAAACTGTCAGGTTATCCAGCGAACCTGAGGCGCAACGGCACGACGGCACGACAGCGCAACGCCGACACCCGACACCGACACCGACACCGACACCGACACCGACACACCTACGCCGATAGAGGTCCGCCATGAACATCGACCCCCGCCCCCTCTACTCCCGCGCCACCGAGCAGATCGCCGCTCTGGTCAAGACGGTTCGCCCGGAGCAGCTCGCCGGTCCCACCCCGTGCGCCGAGTTCGACGTACGGACCCTGCTGTCGCACATCGCGGGCGGTACCCGCCGGATCGCGGTGGTCGGCGCGGGCGGCGACGGAATGGCCGTACGACCGTTCCTCGACGGCGTCGAGGACGACCGCTGGAGCGCGGCGTACGACGAGGTCAGGACGGAGGTCCAGAAGTCCTGGGCGGACGACGCGCGCCTGGACGCCCTCGTCACCGTGCCGTGGGGCGAGGCCCCCGGACGTATCGCCCTGTCGGGCTATGTGATGGAGGCCGTCACCCACACGTGGGACCTCTCCGAGTCCCTCGGACGGCCGCTGGCACTCGATCCGGAGCTGGCAGAGTTCGCGCTCGGGATCGCCCGGCGTGTGCTGCCGGACGAGCGGCGCGACGACGACGAGGAGCTGCCGTTCGACTCGGCGGTGCCGGCCCCCGAAGGGGCCGACGCCTACGGACTGCTCGCGGCCTACCTGGGCCGGCGACCGCTCAGCTGAGCCGGACCCGGGCGAGCTGCCGGGACTGCGCGACCAGCCGGTCCGCGCTGTCCCACACCTCGGCGTCCTCCTCCAGGAAGCCGCCGGCGAGGTTGCGGGTGGTGATCGACACCCGCAGCGGGCCCGGCGCCGGACGGCAGCGCACATGGACCGTCAGTTCGACCGTCGGTACCCAGCCGGAGATGCCGAGCTCGAAGGCGGTGGGCGGCAGCGCGTCCACCGCGAGGAGCAGCGAGAGGGGGTCGGGGTCACGGCCGTCGGCGAGCCCGAACCAGGAGCGCATCTCGCCCTTCCCGGACGGCGCCCCCAAGGCCCAGCCGAGGGTCGCGGGGTCGAGCTTGAGCATCAGCCGCTCGGTGATGGCGGAGCTGCCGTCGACGGGCGCCGGTCCGTCCTCCGGCCCGAAGCAGTGCTCCATGGGCGGGATCGCGGGCGGTGTCGCCGTGGTGCGGACGTCGTCGGGCAGGGCGTCGAGATCGCCGTACGAGGCGAGCACGCGGATCCGTTCGACCTCGCGGCCCTCGCCGTCGAACTGGAAGAGCGAGGCCTGCCCGGTCGAAAGGGTCCGTCCCGTCCGGACGACGTCCGTTCGGACCACTGCCGGACCGGGCTGCGACGCGGTCAGATAGTGGGCGGAGACGGTGAACGGGTCGCTGTGCGGCAGGGCGTCGGCGAGGGCGCGGCCCAGGACGGCGAGCAGATAGCCGCCGTTGACGGCGCTGATGATGGTCCATCCGGCGGACAGGTCGATGTCGTAGACGCCGGGTTCGCGCAGGGTGACCGCGGTGTCGCGGTCGAACTCGCTGTCACCGATCGCGGCGCGCGCGGCCTGTGCGGTAGCTGCTTCTGACATGCCTGAACGGTACAACAGGTAATTACTAAGCGGTAGCTTTTCCTGTTTCGGGCGTGTGAACCCCGTCACCCGGGAGTGAGGTTTCGGCAATTTCTTGGTAAGTGTCCGAACTCTTCCGTGAACCAACGGCATCGGATCCCCCTCTCCAAGGACATAGAACCCGATGCAGCTGCAGACCGTTGATCCAGCCCGTCACAGGAAGAGCCGCACACACCGTGAGCCTCACCGGAACGCCGTTCCTCCTCACCGCCATCATCCTGGTCGCGGTCGCCCTGATCCTTCCCCTCGTACTGTGGTCGCGCATTCCGGGCCCCAGGGTGGTGCGCAGCGTGGCCCGGATGGTGATGCTGCTGTTCGCCCAGGGCACCGCGGTCACCCTCGTCTTCGTGCTCGTGAACAACTCCAACAGCCTGTACGACAACTGGGCCGACCTGCTCGGCACGGGCAACCACGTGCGGGCGGCCGCCAACCTCGGCCGTGACGGCACCGGCGGTATCTCGCTGCGCCAGCTCCCCAAGGTCCGCCAGACGTTCTCGCAGGCCGACGGCCCCGGTATGTCCCAGGCGGGCGGGGTGAAGGTCACGCAGCTGCACGGCCAGGTGTCGGGTGTGGACGCGGAGGTCTACGTCTGGCTGCCGCCGCAGTACAACGAGCCCGCCTACCGCAACCGGAAGTTCCCCGTCGTGGAGCTGCTGCCCGGCTATCCGGGCTCGGCGAAGGCGTGGTTCGGTTCGCTGAAGGTGCATGAGCAGTTGCTGCCGCTGATGCGCGACGGGCAGGTCGCGCCGTTCATCCTGGTGGCGCCGCGCACGAATCTGCTGGCCAAGACCGACACCGGCTGCGCGAACGTGCCCGGCAAGGTGAACGCCGACACCTGGCTCAGCATCGACGTGCCGAAGATGGTGGTGGACAACTTCCGGGCGAAGTCCGCGCCGGACGGCTGGGGCGTGGCCGGCTACTCGGCGGGGGCGCACTGCGCGGCCAAGCTCGCGGTCGCCCACCCCGACCGCTACCGGGCCGCGGTGAGCATGTCCGGGTACAACGACCCGATCGGCGAACGCAACTCGCTCGCGGCGCGGAGCCTGACGCTGCGCCGGGAGAACAATCCCTACCTGCTGCTCAAGGCCTACCGCACGCCGCCCCGCATCTCCCTCTACATCTCCGGCGAGGCTCATGACGGCTACGAGGCCGGCGCGGCGCTCCAGTCGATCGCGAAGGCTCCGACGAGCGTGCAGGTGGTGCTGCTGCCGCGGAGTGCGGGCGGCCACAACATGGCCCTGTGGCGGCCGCAGATCCCGGAGACCTTCCGTTGGCTGACCCTGCAGATCGGGCCGGGGGCCCACGCTAAGGAGTCTCCGACTCCATCGCCGTCGACCGGCGGTGCCAAGCACGCGGCGCTCGCCAGTGGTACCGCATCGCGAGCAACCGCAGGACGAAAGCGGTGACAGCGGCGAGCCCGCTGGTGACCGGGGACAGCGCGTCGTAGCGGATGCACAGGACCACCATCGTGGCGCCGACGATCGCTGGGACCGCGTACAGATCGCGGTCCCAGCGCAGCAGTGAGGGCACCTCGTTGGCGAGGACGTCGCGCAGCACACCGCCGCCGACCGCGGTGGCGAGGCCCAGGGCCGCGGACGGGGTCAGGCCGAGGCCGTACTCGTACGCCTTCGTGGTGCCCGCGACGCAGAACAGGCCGAGTCCGGCCGCGTCGAAGACGTTCACCGCGACCTGGATGCGCTCCACCTCGGGGTGGAGGAAGAACACCAGCAGGGCGGCGAGCAGCGGGGTGCTGAAGTAGCCGAGGTCGGTGAACGCGGCCGGGGGTACGGCCCCGATGACCATGTCGCGGAACAGCCCCCCGCCCAGTGCGGTGACCTCGGCGAGGACGGCGATGCCGAAGACGTCGAAGTTCTTGCGGACGGCCAGCAGGGCGCCGGAGATCGCGAAGACGAAGATCCCCACGAGGTCGAGCACATGCTGGACGGAGGGGGTGAACAGTTCCTGGAGCACCCGGACATTCTCACCTGTCGCGGGGCTTGCACCTTACAAAGAAAGGCCTACAGGGCTGGTTTCCCTGTGGTGAACAGCCAGGTCTGGAAAAGGTCGTCGAGCTGTCGTCCCGAGATCCTCTCGGCGAGGTGGATGAAGTCGGCGGTGTCGGCGTTGCCGTACTTGTGGAGCTTCGTCCAGGCGGGCAGCAGTTTGAAGAACGCGGTGTCGCCGATGCGCTCACGCAGCATCTGGAGGGTCATCGCGCCGCGCTGGTAGACCGCCGAGGCGAACATGGTGTCGCGCTGCGGGTCGGCGACGACGGTCCCCCAGAAGGCGGAGTCCGCGGGCCGCGCGTTGTACCCGGCGAGGAAGGAGTCGTGCGCCGAGCGGATCCCCTTGTGCTCGGACCACAGCCACTGGGCGTAGGTCGCGAAGCCCTCGTTCAGCCAGATGTCCTTCCAGCGCTCCACCGACACGGAGTCGCCGAACCACTGGTGGGCCAGCTCGTGCACGATGGTCGACTCCGAGCGCACGGCGGAGTACGCGGGCTTCGACTGCACCTCCAGCGAGAACCCCGCCTCCGGCATGTCGTCGACGATCGCGCCGGTCTCCTCGAAGGGGTAGGGCCCGAAGACCTGCGACCAGTAGTCGGTGGCCTCGGCCGTCACGGCATACACGTCGACGCTGTTGCTGCCCGCGAGCACCGGGTCGATGGCCACGTAGATCGGCGTCCCGGCCGGGGTCGTCCCCGTCTTCACGTCGAACTTCCCGATGGTCGCGGTCGCGAGGTAGGTCGCCATCGGCCTGCTCTCGCGCCAGTGCGCGACCGTGCTGTCGCCCTCGTCGTACGTCGATATCAGCCGCCCGTTGGAGACGCCCGTCAGCCCCTTGGGTGCCTTGATCCGGATGTCGTAGGTGGCCTTGTCGGAGGGGTGGTCGCTGGAGGGGAACCAGGTGGAGGCGGCGTTGGGCTCACAGGCGACGAAGACTCCGTCGGCGGTCTTCATCCACCCGTAGTCGGAGCCGAAGACGATGGGCCCGTTGAGGGCTTCGGGGACGCCGCCGTAGGTGACGGTGACGGTGAAGGTCCTGCCCTTGCGGATCGCCCCGTGCGGGGTGATGTGGATCTCGTCGCCGTCGCGGGTGAAGTCGGCGCGTCTGCCGTTCACTTCGATGCGCGTGACCTCCAGTCTCTGGAGGTCGAGGTCGAAGGAGGAGAGGGACTGGGTGGCGCGGGCCGTGAGCGTCGTACGGCCGTCCAGGCGGTCGGTGTCCGGGTTGTACGCCACGTTCAGGTCGTAGTGGCGGGCGTCGAAGCCGCCGTTGCCGAGCTGGGGGAAGTAGGAGTCGCCGATGCCGTCGGCGCCCGGGGTCGGGGCGGAGGAGGCGGCGATGACGAGGAAGGAGGCCGCCGCGGTCGCGAGGGCCCCTAAACGTGCCGAACGGGAGAGTGCCATGAGCGTCCCTTTCGTACGTGTTCCGATCGTTCCCGATCAGTTGGACACGCGAGACTCTGCACTCTTCCGTTCGGGCATGTTCATGACTTTGCCCAATCGTCATGGCCTACCCGCCAGTTGACTCCTGACGATCGACTTCCGCTCCCGCCGGACGAGCGGAAACAGTCCGCCATTTGACCACACGAAGACCCTGGCATTCCCGAGTCTTTACCGCCCGGAGCGGCAGGCTCAATTGTTGCTCAACTCCACAGAATGTGATTGACCGGTCTCGGTCAACTTCATACGCTCATTCCAGCTTGACGGGCTCCGCCGAAACGGAGGCCGGACCACTTGCATGGGGGAAATTCATGCGTAAGAGAACCAAGCTGGCCACACTCGTCGTCGCCGGAGTAATGCCGCTCGTCGCGGGTGCGGCGCCGGCCTCGGCGGTCGTCACTCCGAAAAGGTCGTGCCCGGTCGATTACGGGGTCCTGATCACCTCGCACTCGTCCTATCGGATTCCCGCCTCGGGGGCGTACTTCAAGGACGGTCCGGGCGGCACCATCACCGCCTCCGTCACCAGGGCATCCACCATCACGTACAGCCTCTCCGCCTCCCTGGAGGTGAGCGCGAGCTACCTCTTCGCCTCGGCGAAGGCCTCGGTGAGCGGCAGCATCACCAAGTCCGTGGCGGTCACGACCGGCCACACGTACTCGCACAACATCCACTCCAACAAGTACGGGAATCTGCAGTACGGTTCCAACGGCTTCAAGGTCGGATGGGAATCGAACCGCACGAACCCGAACTGTTCGGTGACGACGCTCGCGAGGGGTACGGCCAAACTTCCGGCGACTTCGGTCGGCTGGCACTACTGGGAAACCAGTTCCTGATAATTCTTCAAAACAAATGCCCCGGTAACCATTTCTCTGGTTACCGGGGCATAAGTTTCGGTGAATTCACACCGCCCTGATCACTTCTGGCTGTCGGTTCCCGACTCCTCCGACGAGTCCGACTCGTCGACGGCGACCGTTTCGGAGGGCTCCTCGGCGGCGGCTTCCTCGGTGGCAGCCTCCTCGGTGGTGGCGGCCTCCTCGGCAGGTTCGGTGGTCGTCTCCGCGGCGGGCTCCGGAGTCTCCTCCGTGGATTCCAGTTCCGCGGCCACCGCAGCCGACGTCTCCGCCGACTCCGCCAGCACCTCGTCGGCCACGAGCGCCGCGGCCTCCTTGGCGGCGGACAGCAGCACCGTGTCCTGCGGGGCCTGGTCCTCGAAGTTCTCCGGGTGGTGGCAGGCGACCTGCTGGCCGGGCTTCAGCTCCAGGAGCGGCGGCTCGGTCGTCTTGCAGATCTCCGTGGCCTTCCAGCACCGCGTGTGGAAGCGGCAGCCGCTCGGCGGATCGATCGGCGAGGGCACGTCGCCCGTGAGCAGGATGCGGTCGCTCTTCGCGTTCCGGCGCTTGGGGTCCGGGATCGGCACCGCTGACATCAGCGCCTTGGTGTACGGGTGCATCGGCGCCTTGTAGAGCAAGTCGCGGTCGGCGAGCTCCACGATCTTGCCGAGGTACATCACCGCGATCCGGTCCGAAACGTGCCGGACCACCGACAGGTCGTGCGCGATGATCACGTACGTCAGGCCGAGCTCCTGCTGCAGATCGTCGAGAAGGTTGACGACCTGCGCCTGGATCGACACGTCGAGCGCCGAGACCGGCTCGTCCGCCACGACCAGCTTCGGGTTGAGCGCGAGCGCGCGGGCGATGCCGATGCGCTGGCGCTGACCGCCGGAGAACTCGTGCGGATAGCGGTTGTAGTGCTCGGGGTTGAGGCCGACGACCGACAGCAGTCGCTGGACCTCCTTCTTGATGCCGCCCTCGGGAGTGACGCCCTGCAGCTTGAACGGGGCACTGATGATCGTGCCGATCGTGTGCCGGGGGTTCAGCGACGAGTACGGGTCCTGGAAGATCATCTGGACGTCACGGCGCATCGGGCGCATACCGCTCACACCGAGGTGCGTGATGTCCTTGCCCTCGAACTCGACCTTGCCCGCGGTCGGTTCGAGCAGCCGTGTGATCAGCCGGCCCATCGTGGACTTGCCACAGCCGGACTCGCCCACGACACCCAGGGTCTCCCCCGAGCGCACCTCGAAGTCGAGGCCGTCGACGGCGCGCACGGCACCGACCTGACGCTGCAGCAGGCCCTTGCGGATGGGGAAGTGCTTCTGCAGTCCGGTCACCTTCAGCAGGACGTCACCGGGAGCGGCGTCCTTGGTGAGGGTGGCGCCGCCTTCGTCCTGTGCCTGTGCGGGAATGGTCACTTCCGCGTCCTTGGCTTTCTCGCTCACAGCTTCGGCGCAATCTCTTCGGTCCAGATGCGTTCCCGCTGCTCCTGGGTCATGTGGCAGGCGGCCCAGTGCCGTCCGCCGACCTCGGTCAGCTCGGGGCGGACCGTGCGGGTCACGTTGTCCTTGGGAACGTCCGCGTACGGGCAGCGCGGGTTGAAGGCGCAGCCGGACGGGATGTTGATCAGCGAGGGCGGGGAGCCCTTGACGGGGATGAGGCGCTCGGTCTGCTCACGGTCCAGGCGCGGCATCGAGCCGAGCAGCCCCCAGGTGTAGGGGTGCCGGGGCTCGTAGAACACCTTCTCGGCCGGACCGCGCTCGATGCAACGGCCGCCGTACATCACCAGGATGTCGTCGGAGAGCTCCGCGACGACGCCCAGGTCGTGGGTGATGATGATGACCGCGGAGCCGAACTCCTTCTGCAGGTCCCGGATCAGGTCGAGGATCTGCGCCTGGACGGTCACGTCCAGGGCGGTCGTCGGCTCGTCCGCGATGAGCAGTTCGGGGTTGTTGACCAGCGACATCGCGATCATCGCGCGCTGGCGCATACCGCCGGAGAACTCGTGCGGGTAGCTGTCGACGCGCTTGTCCGGCTGCGGGATGCCCACCCGGTCGAGCATCTCGACCGCGCGGCGCTTCGCCGTCTTCTTGTCCACGTTGTTGTGGATGCGGTACGCCTCCACGATCTGCTGACCGATCGTGTAGTACGGGTGCAGCGCGGACAGCGGGTCCTGGAAGATCATCGCCATCTCACGGCCACGCAGCTTGCGTACGTAGTCCGGGTCGGCGGACAGCAGTTCGGTGCCGTTCAGCCAGATCTCGCCGGAGATCTGCGCCTTGCGCTTGCCGTACTGGCCGGCCGTGTGCAGGCCCATGATGCCGAGCGAGGTCACCGACTTGCCGGAGCCGGACTCGCCCACGATCCCGAGGGTCTTGCCCTTCTCCAGCTGGAAGCTGAGCCCGTCGACGGACTTGACCAGACCGTCGTCGGTCGGGAAGTGCACCTTCAGGTCGCGTACTTCGAGGAAGGCGGAGGGCGCGGGCGAGTCCTTGACGGGCTCGGCCACCGCTCCGCTCTTGCTGAGTTCGGTCATGACAGCCTCACTCGGGGGTCGATCACGGCGTACAGGACGTCCACCACGAGGTTGGCAATCAGCACCGCGAGAGAAGTGATCAGGGTGACGCCGAGGATGATGGGCAGGTCCTGGTTCCGGATGGCGTCGAGCACCGCGCGGCCGAGGCCGGGCAGGTTGAACGTCGACTCCGTCAGGATGGCGCCGCCGATGAGGGCGCCGAGGTCCATGCCCAGCATGGTGAGGATGGGGGTCATCGTGGAGCGCATGGCGTGCTTGCCGATGACGACCTGCTCCTTGAGCCCCTTGGCGCGTGCCGTGCGGATGTAGTCCTCGCCGAGGATCTCCAGCATGGTGGCGCGGGTGATCCGGGCATACATCGCCGCGTAGAGGAACGCGAGGGTGATCCAGGGCAGGATCATGCCGCCGAACCAGCCGCTGATGCTCTGGTCGAAGGGCACGTACTGCGCGTTGATCCATTTCAGGCCGAAGGCGAAGATCGCCAGGCTGAGCAGACCGGTGAAGTAGATGGGGAGGGAGACACCCGCCAGGGCGACGACCATCGCGCCACGGTCCCAGATGCTGCCCCGCTTGAGCGCGGAGAGCACACCGGCCGCGACACCGAAGACCAGCCACAGCACGGCGGCACCGAGAGCGAGCCCCAGGGTTACCGGGAAGCGGTCGGTGAGCACCGGCCAGACGGCCTGCTCGCTGCGGAAGGAGTAGCCGAAGCACGGCGCCGCGCAGTGCGTGACGTCGCCACCGCCCGAGTAGGTGCGACCGGCGAAGATGCCCTTGAAGAACTCCCAGACCTGGGAGTAGATCGGGTCGCTCAGGCCCAGCTTCTGCCGTACGGCCTCGACGGCTGCCGGGTCGGCCTGCTTGCCCACGAAGCTCGAGGCGATGTCGACGCCCGCCCACTTGGGGACGAGGAAGAAGATGCCGAAGACCACCATGACGATGACCACGAGCATCACTGCGGCGGCGAACAGCCGCCTGATGAGGTAAGCGAGCACAGCTTACGGCCCGCCGCGGGGCCGCGGGCCACCGGAGGTCATCCGATGGCCCACGGCCACGCCGCGCCGGCCTTCACCTGCCTTTCGTGCCGTACGGCGGGTGTGCCGGGATTACTTTGCGGACTTCAGACCGAGGTTCACGAAGTCGTACGTACCGCTGTAGTTGTCCGTCGTGTAGACGTTCGCGAGGTTGTCGCCGCGCCAGTTGATGAACTTCTCGAAGGTGAAGGGCAGGTAGTACGCGCCCTCCATGACCTTGTGGTTGATCTCGGTCGAGAGCTTGGTCTTGCCCGCGTCGTCCAGCGTGGTGACGTACTGGTCGAACAGACCGTCGATGGTCTTGTCGTTGATCAGGGCGAAGTTGTTGTTACCGCTCGGTGCGATGTACTTGCTGTCCCACAGCGGCAGACCGAAGCCCTGGACGGTCGGGAAGTCCGGACCCCAGCCCATGATGATGATGCCGTAGCCCTTCTTCTTCACGTTCGAGGGGCTGCCGATGATGCCGGTGGTCTGCGAACCGTCGTACTGGTCGATCTGCGCGGTGATGCCGATCTTCTTCAGCGACGCCTGCAGCGACTGGGCCGTGGCGACCTCGACCGGCTTGTTGTTGCGCACCGCGATGGTGGTGGAGAAGCCGTTCGGCTTGCCGCACGCCTTCAGCGCCGCCTTGGCCTTCTCGACGTTGCCGTTCTTGTCGGCACCGGAGATGGCGTACGGGTCGTACTTCTGGCCCTCGGCGCCCGGGACGGACGGCGGGAGCATGTTGGTGCCGATGTCACCACCGGCGATCGGGCCACCGCGCGCGGTCTGCAGCGAGACGTGGTCCGCGCCGAGGATCACGGCCTTGCGGCACTCGACGTTGTCGAACGGCTTCACGCTCTGCGGGAAGGCCGCGTACCGGATGTAACCCGAAGTCGGGTTGTCCAGGTTGGCCTTGTGCTCCTTCAGGGCGGTGGTGCGGCCCTGCGGGGACATGCCGGTCTGGTTGATGTCCAGGTCCAGGTCACCGTTGAGCAGGCGCTGGTCCAGCTGGTTGGCGTCCGAGTAGAACTGGACGGTGATCTTGTCCGGGTACGCCTTGCGGATCGGGTCCGAGGACTGCTTCCAGTTCGTGTTGCGCGCCAGCGTCAGGCTCTTGCCCGGGCTGTACGAGTCGAACTTGTACGGGCCGGAGGAGAACGGCTTCAGGCCGTACTTGGACTTGGTGTCCATGTCCTGGCGGACCGGGGAGGCCGAGACCAGACCCAGCACCTCCTGGAAGTCCGAGTTGGCCTTGGGGAGGTGGAAGACGATCGTCTTGTCGTCCGGCGTGGTGATGGCCTTCAGGCCGAGCTTGTCCTTGGACGTGTCCTTGTAGGGACCCTTGTACTCGCCCTTGGGGTCCAGGAAGTCCTTGAGGTACGTCGGACCGCCGGACAGCACGTCCTGCGCCCACACGCGCTCGATGCCGTACTTCACGTCCTTGGACGTGATCGCCTTGCCGTCCTCCCACGTGACGCCGTCACGCAGGGTGTACGTGTACGTCTTGCCGTCGTCCGTGACCTTCGCGAGACCCGTGGCGAGGTCCGGGGTGAGCTCGGCGCCGGCCTTGCCCGGCTCCGTCTTGCCCGTGACCAGCTGGCGGCTGTAGTAGCGCGCGAAGTCCCACATGAAGCCGTAGTAGCCACGCGTGGTGTCCCACGAGTCGGCGTCCTGGGCACCACCGAACCGCAGCGTGCCGCCCTTCTTGACCAGGGAGGCCTGGGCGACCTTGTTGTTGGCGGCGTCGAAGCCGGCGGCGCCGGTCTTCGAACCGTTGTTGTCGTCGCTGCCTCCGCCGCCGCACGCCGCCGTGGTCAGCAGTGCGGCGACCGCAGCAGCGGCGGCAAGCGCCTGCTTACGCCGCCCTGAGGTGCGTTGGGTAGTCACGATCTCGGATCCTCCGGATTTGATGAGAGACCCCGTGTTGGTGCCACGGGACGCTTGGGGTGTGGCAGTTCAGCGGGAGGCCTTCGGGTCCAGCGCGTCCCGCACGCCGTCGCCGAAGAGGTTGAAGGCAAGGACGGTGATGAAGATCGCCACACCAGGGACCACCATGTACATGGGGTCGGACTCGTAGTAGTCGATCGCGCTCGACAGCATCTGTCCCCAGGACGACGTGGGCGGCTTGACGCCCACACCCAGGAAGCTGAGTGCCGCCTCGGTGAGGATGTTCGTGGGGATCATCATCGTCGTGTAGACGATGATCGGTGCGACCAGGTTGGGCAGCAGTTCCTTGAACAGGATGTAGAAGCGCCCGGCGCCCAGCGATCGCGCGGCCTCGACGTACTCGCGCTCACGCATCGAGAGCGTCTGGCCGCGCACCACGCGTCCGATGTAGGGCCAGCCGAAGAAGCCGATGACCAGGATCATCACGAACACGCGCACGTTGGAGCCGGACAGGCCCAGCATGTCGTTCGGCATCACCGAGACCAGGGCGATCGTGAACAGGAGTTGCGGGAAGGCCAGCAGGCCGTCCATCACGCGGCTGATGAGCGAGTCCACCCAGCCTCCGAAGAAGCCCGCCAGGATGCCGAGCACGGTGCCGAGGACGACCGCGACGACGGCGGAGAGGAAGCCCACCAGGAGCGAGACGCGGGCACCGTAGAGGATGCGGGCGAGGATGTCGCGGCCGTTGACGGGCTCGACGCCCAGCAGGTGGTCGCCGCTGATGCCGCCCAACGACCCCGTGGGAGTGCCGAACAGAGGATCGATCAGCTTCTCGTTGAAGGTGTCCGGGTCCTGACCGAGCAGGTGGGTGATCACTGGCGCGAGCAGGGCGACCACGATGAGGACGAGCACGACGATGCCGCCGGTCAGGGCGAGCTTGTCCCTCTTCAGCCGCTCCCAGGCGATCCGGCCCAGGGAACGTCCCTGCACGACCTTCTCGCCGGCGGCGGCAGCCGCCGCTTCTTCGGCCGCACTCGGGGCCGCTTCCGCGGTCGGCTCGTGCAATGGTGCCGTCATCTGGCAGGGACCCCTCTCAACCGGCGGTAGCCGGCCCACACGTGCCGCTTGTAGCGGCGTGATCAGTCCGTCGTACACAGGGGCTAAACCCCCTGGAGCGGGAGTCTTCAACGCCTCGGCGATCTGTAGCCAGACTTGAAGGTGAATGGATGCGTAAACGTGATGCTGTCAGGGGGGTTCCGTTATCCGGACGTCGGGTAACGGGGGTCGGACACGGGGCAGTTGGGACGCCGGGGGTGAATACGGGCATTACCCGGACGATCCCTTGTCATCTACGCGCGAAGAAATGCACAGCCGCGGTGAAGGACCCGTGCCGATCCTTCACGGTTCGCCGGTCGGCGGATCAGTATCCGCCGGGTGCCGGTGGATAGCCGTACCCACCCGCCATCGGAGCCTGGGCGGGGGCCGCGTGGGCCTCGCGGTCGTAGAACGGCCGCGCGTTGGCGCGCAGCCACATCGCCACCGGGTCGTACTCGTCCGACATCGCGACGGTCGACACGGGCAGCCCGTCCGGAACCGCGCCGATGGACTGCTGCATCATCGCCCGCACCGAGTCGACGGCGGGCGGCGAGGTGTCGTAGACGTCGAGCCCGATGGCCAGATACGGCGCCCCGAGCGCCGGCTGCACCCAGGCGCGGCGCAGCGAGCGCACGGCGGTGGTGCGATGTGCGTTCTGGGTGAGCAGGGCGTAGAACTGCGGGATCTCGATGCCGGGTTCGGACAGGCTCAGCGGACCGGCGGGCTGGCGCTCCAGACCCGCCGCGATTCTGCGCAGATCCAGCCATGGGATGCCGACCCCGCCGCCCGGGGCGTGCGGATTGAGCCAGAGCCCGAAGTGGTCGGGGTAGAGGGTGCGGGCCACGTCGAGGCCGTCGACGACCTCGTACGACCGGTTCCAGCCGCTGGCCGAGAGTTCCTGGGCGGAGGTGACGCACGGCGCGTAGCCGAAGCCGTCCACCTCCATGTTCCCGTACTGGGCGTCCGGGGAGCCGCCCTGGCCGTGCCAGAGCAGCATCCACACCTGGCCGGACGACGGGGTCGCGAGCGCGCGAAGGAGCGCCTCGTAGGCGTCGTAACGCCCGGGCGTCACCTGGCGCAGCATGTGCTCGACCTGACCGGCCGCGGCCGTGCCCGACGCGCTCACCTTCAACCGCCCCTTCGCGAAGAAATCATGACGTCGACCAACACCTCGGCCGAACCCCGGCCGAGCCATGAAACCAGCTTAAGCGGCGAATGCGCTCCGCTGGGGGAGCCGTTGGGAGCTCGGGGCCCGTTGTGGTCTGGAGGCTGCGGGTTGATCGTGGCTGGGCGCGCCCACGCGGCGGAGCCGCACAATGGTCACAGCCTCGCACCCCTTTCGGGGCGCTTCTACTGGCCTTGCTGATAAAAGGGCCGTACCTGGGCTCGCATCCAGTCGCCCACCGGGTCCTGGGCGACGTCGAGGAGGACCAGGTTCACCGGCCACTTGACCGCGACGCGGGAGAGGGCCCGGGAGAGGGCGTCCATGGGGAGGGCACGGAGGTCTCCCTCCCACACGGAGAGTTCGACCCCGACGAACATGACCGGGTCGTCGCCCTCGATGCTGGCCAGACAGCGGCGGGCGGTCCGTACGACTCCCGTCGCCGCGAACTCGGCCGAGGCGGCGGCGAAGAAGTCCACCGGATCGTCCTGCCAGTCGGGCTCGTAGAGTTTCACCCGGCCACCGCTCGTGGGCCCGTCCAGCGGGGTGCGCCCGGCCCGGCACAGCTCGGCGACCGCGAGGGGCGGCAGCGGCACACCGACCACCCCGTCCGGGTTGATCGCGATGCCGACCTGCGGAGGCAGCCCGCGGGCGAACTCGACCGCGGGCGCGATCGTGTACGACAGATGGCTGCCGGCGACCTGGCGGAACTGCTCCTCGGAGCTGAAGACCGGCACGTACGCCTGGCCGTCGATCTCCAGGGTGGGCAGGTCGAGGGATCCCGCGTGCGGTCCGCCGCCGTTGGGCAGCGGCACCCAGACGAAGCTGCGGCCGAGGACCTCGACGATGCGGCCGCCGGCCGAGGGCACTCCGAGGGACGCGGAGAGCACCTCCTCCAGTTCGTTGCCCGGCCAGCCGCCGTGCGAGTGGGGGTGTGAGCCGGGTTGCGGGTACGCCGGTGCCGAGAAGTCCGGGAAGTCGGGGATGTCCATCTGTCTACCTGTCTACCGCCTGCGGTGAACCACTGTTCTGGTGTTCTGGCTGGAAAGATTAGTGGGCCTGTACGACTTCCCGACCGCTCTCGGTCACTCTCGGCTGCTCGCGGCCACTCCCGTCTGTTTCTCAGTCACCGAAGCCGATCCTCCGCAGTACGTCCGCCGCGTCCCGGTCGAGGAGCACCGCCGAGCCGCAGCCCTCCGGCAGGTCGCCCCGCTCGACGGAGCGCAGCAGCCGGGCGACCGCGCCCCGGTGCCGGGCGAACGCGTACCGCGAGACGCCCCGGCCACGCTCGCGCTGGCCCTCCAGCGCCGTGCCGGGCGTGACGTCGAGCAGCAGCAGATGGAGGGTGCCGCCGCGCCGCTGGCCCTCGCGGGCGAGCCAGCGGCGCACCCAGGCCTGCGTACCGCAGTCGTGCACGACGACCCCGGCGCCGGAGCGCAGGGCGCGGCGCAGGCCCGCGTAGTGCGCGAGGCGGACCAGGGGCCGGTAGACGGCGTACGGCAGCCGGCCGGCCGCCCGCTCGTCCCAGCGGTCCCTGGTGTCCTGGGAGTCGATGCGCGCACCCTCGACGGCGCGGCGCATCAGGGTCGACTTGCCGCTGCCCGGCAACCCGGTGACCACGACGACGTCGGCCGCTCCGAAGTACAGACCGTGCGGAGAGTGTCCCGCGCGCGCTCTGAGGTCGCGGACGACGGCCGACGGCAGCGCGCCGCACGCCTCCCGGGTCCTGGCCGGGGCGCCGGGCTGCTCGGGCAGCGCGAGGCCCGAGGTCGTGGCGTACGCCGTGGTCCTGTTCACCGTGATCGTCCTCCCCTTGGGTGTGGAGTCCCATCCCCGTCGAGTGTAAAGAGAAGGTAATGCGCGGTGTCTCTCGTTTCCGTACGCGGACTGCCACAGGCCGGTTACAGATGCGGACTGCCGTGATCGGACGGCGCGTGCGATGATGTGCCCGCCAACTGCATACCGGCCGTTTGAATCCGCGCGGGAGAGTTCCGGGAACCTTCGGGTACCCGGGCGCCGAAGGAGCAAGTCCCTCCCTTGAATCTCTCAGGCCCCGTTACCGCGCGGGCGAGGCACATCTGAAAAGCGGGCCGCTCTCCAGTGGCTCCACCCAAGGTGCAAGTCAGGACCTCCGTTCGCGGGGTCGTGATGAACCTCTCAGGTTCCGATGACAGATGGGGAGGAACGACCTCGCCGTCATGCCTTGGGAGCCCCACCGATGAGCAGTAACGCACCCCGTCTCACCGCGCTCGATGCCCTGCATCGCTCGCTCGGCGCGACGATGACCGACTTCGCGGGCTGGGACATGCCCCTGCGCTACGGCTCCGAACGCGACGAGCACCTCGCCGTACGCACCCGGGCCGGCCTCTTCGACCTGTCGCACATGGGCGAGATCACGGTCACCGGGCCGGGGGCCGCCACCCTGCTGAACCACGCGCTGGTCGGCAACATCGCCTCCGTCGGCGTCGGCCGCGCCCGCTACACGATGATCTGCCGGGAGGACGGCGGCATCCTGGACGACCTGATCGTCTACCGGCTGGCCGAGAACGAGTACATGGTCGTCGCGAACGCCTCCAACGCCCAGGTGGTGCTGGACGCGCTGACCGAGCGTGCCGCCGGCTTCGACGCCCTCGTGCGCGACGACCGGGACGCGTACGCGCTGATCGCCGTGCAGGGCCCGGAGTCCCCCGGCATCCTCAAGTCGCTGACCGACGCCGACCTGGACGGGCTGAAGTACTACGCGGGCCTGCCGGGCACCGTCGCGGGCGTCCCGGCGCTGATCGCCCGCACGGGCTACACGGGCGAGGACGGCTTCGAGCTGTTCGTGGCCCCGTCCGACGCCGAGAAGCTGTGGCAGGCGCTGACGGACGCGGGCGCGCCCGTCGGGCTCGTCCCCTGCGGCCTGTCCTGCCGCGACACGCTGCGCCTGGAGGCGGGCATGCCGCTGTACGGGCATGAGCTGACCACCTCGCTCACCCCCTTCGACGCGGGGCTCGGGCGGGTCGTGAAGTTCGAGAAGGAGGGGGACTTCGTGGGGCGTGCCGCGCTCCAGGAGGCCGCCTCCCGCGCCGAGGAGAACCCCCCGCGGGTGCTCGTCGGGCTTGTCGCCGAGGGCCGTCGCGTACCCCGCGCCGGGTTCTCGGTCGTCGCCGACGGCAAGGTGATCGGCGAGGTCACCTCCGGCGCGCCTTCCCCGACGCTGGGCAAGCCGATCGCGATGGCGTACGTCGACGCCGCGCACGCCGCGCCGGGCACGGCCGGGGTCGGCGTGGACATCAGGGGCAGCCATGAGCCGTACGAGGTCGTGGCGCTGCCGTTCTACAAGCGCCAGAAGTAGCTTCGGGGCCGAAAGGGCCCCGTTCAGCGCGCCCACATGACGCACGCCGCTGTGTCACGTCTCGTATCCCAGGACCACTCGGTCATCCCGTTCATCCGCACTCCCCCGCGTACAGGAGAATTCAGGCCATGAGCAACCCCCAGCAGCTGCGCTACAGCAAGGAGCACGAGTGGCTGTCGGTCGCCGAGGACGGCGTATCGACGGTCGGCATCACCGAGTTCGCGGCCAACGCGCTCGGCGATGTCGTCTACGCCCAGCTTCCGGAGGTCGGTGACACGGTGACCGCGGGCGAGACCTGCGGCGAACTGGAGTCGACCAAGTCCGTCAGCGACCTGTACGCGCCGGTCACCGGCGAGGTCGTGGAGGCCAACCAGGACGTGGTGGACGACCCGTCGCTGGTGAACTCCGCCCCCTTCGAGGGTGGCTGGCTGTTCAAGGTACGCATCGCGGAGGAGCCGGGCGACCTGCTCTCCGCGGACGAGTACACCGAGTTCTCCGGCTCTTAAGGACTTCTGACTGATGTCGCTTCTGAACACGCCCCTGCACGAGCTGGACCCGGACGTCGCCGCCGCCGTCGACGCCGAGCTGCACCGCCAGCAGTCCACCCTGGAGATGATCTCCTCGGAGAACTTCGCTCCGGTCGCGGTCATGGAGGCCCAGGGCTCGGTCCTGACCAACAAGTACGCCGAGGGCTACCCGGGCCGCCGCTACTACGGCGGCTGCGAGCACGTCGACGTGGTCGAGCAGATCGCCATCGACCGCGTCAAGGCGCTCTTCGGCGCCGAGCACGCGAACGTACAGCCCCACTCGGGCGCCCAGGCCAACGCGGCGGCGATGTTCGCGCTGCTGAAGCCGGGCGACACGATCATGGGTCTGAACCTCGCGCACGGCGGGCACCTGACCCACGGCATGAAGATCAACTTCTCCGGCAAGCTGTACAACGTGGTCGCGTACCACGTGAACGACGAGACCGGTCAGGTCGACATGGACGAGGTCGAGCGCCTCGCCAAGGAGTCCAGGCCGCAGCTGATCGTGGCGGGCTGGTCGGCGTACCCGCGTCAGCTGGACTTCGCCGCGTTCCGTCGGATCGCGGACGAGGTCGGCGCGTACCTGATGGTCGACATGGCGCACTTCGCGGGCCTCGTGGCCGCGGGCCTGCACCCCAACCCGGTGCCGCACGCCCACGTGGTCACCACCACGACCCACAAGACGCTGGGCGGCCCGCGCGGTGGCGTGATCCTGTCCACCGCCGAGCTGGCCAAGAAGATCAACTCCGCGGTCTTCCCCGGCCAGCAGGGCGGTCCGCTGGAGCATGTGATCGCTGCGAAGGCCGTCTCCTTCAAGGTCGCCGCCTCCGACGACTTCAAGGAGCGCCAGCAGCGCACGCTGGACGGCGCGCGGATCCTGGCCGAGCGCCTGGTCCAGGACGACGTCAAGGCCGTGGGCGTGGACGTCCTGTCCGGCGGCACGGACGTGCACCTGGTCCTGGTCGACCTGCGCAACTCCGAGCTGGACGGCCAGCAGGCCGAGGACCGTCTCCACGAGGTCGGCATCACGGTCAACCGGAACGCGATCCCGAATGACCCGCGGCCCCCGATGGTGACCTCGGGCCTGCGCATCGGTACGCCCGCCCTCGCCACCCGCGGCTTCCAGGCCGAGGACTTCACCGAGGTCGCGGACATCATCGCCGAGGCGCTGAAGCCCTCCTACGACACGCAGTCCCTGAAGACCCGCGTGTCCGCCCTGGCCGACAAGCACCCGCTGTACCCCGGCCTGAAGTAGTCCCGAAGCAGTACAGAACCAGTTCCTGCGAAAGTTCACTTTCGTACAGAAATTCGCATGGAACGTACGATTCACCAGGACGCCGCGCACACTGGAACCGGAGCTGTGCGCGGCGCCCGCCCCCATGCACCACCCCTGTTGTGAGGAGTCCCCGTGGCCATCTCGGTCTTCGACCTGTTCTCGATCGGCATAGGCCCGTCGAGCTCCCACACGGTGGGCCCGATGCGTGCGGCGCGCATGTTCGCCCGCCGGCTGCGCAACGACGAGCTGCTGGCCACGGTGGCCACGGTCCGGGCGGAGCTGTACGGCTCCCTGGGCGCGACCGGCCATGGCCACGGCACCCCCAAGGCGGTGCTGCTGGGCCTGGAGGGCGCGTCGCCGCGAACGGTGGACGTGGAGGGCGCCGACGACCGCGTGGAGCAGATCAAGTCGTCGGGTCGTCTCGCCCTGCTCGGCACGCACGAGATCGCCTTCTCCTTCGACGACGACCTGGTCCTGCACCGCCGCAAGGCCCTGCCGTACCACGCGAACGGCATGACGATCTTCGCGTACGACGCCTCCGGCGCGCTCGTCCTGGAGAAGACGTACTACTCGGTCGGCGGCGGCTTCGTGGTCGACGAGGACGCGGTGGGCGAGGACCGCATCAAGCTCGACGACACGGTGCTCAAGTACCCCTTCCGCACGGGCGACGAGCTGCTGCGCCTGACGAAGGAGACCGGCCTGTCGATCTCCGCCCTGATGCTGGAGAACGAGCGGGCCTGGCGCACCGAGGAGGAGATCCGCGAGGGCCTGCTCGCGATCTGGCGCGTGATGCAGGCGTGCGTCTCCCGGGGCATGGCCCGCGAGGGCATCCTGCCGGGCGGCCTCAAGGTCCGTCGCCGCGCCGCCGTCTCGGCCCGCCAGCTGCGGGCGGAGGGCGACCCGCTGGCCCACGCGATGGAGTGGATCACGCTCTACGCGATGGCGGTGAACGAGGAGAACGCGGCGGGCGGCCGAGTGGTCACGGCCCCCACCAACGGCGCCGCGGGCATCATCCCGGCGGTCCTCCACTACTACATCAACTTCATCCCGGGCGCGGACGAGGACGGCGTCGTGCGCTTCCTGCTCGCCGCCGGCGCCATCGGGATGCTCTTCAAGGAGAACGCCTCCATCTCCGGCGCCGAGGTCGGCTGCCAGGGCGAGGTCGGCTCGGCCTGCTCGATGGCCGCGGGCGCCCTCGCCGAGGTCCTCGGCGGCAGCCCCGAACAGGTCGAGAACGCCGCCGAGATCGGCATGGAACACAACCTCGGCCTCACCTGCGACCCGGTCGGCGGCCTCGTCCAGATCCCCTGCATCGAACGCAACGGCATGGCAGCGGTCAAGGCGGTCACCGCCGCCCGCATGGCCATGCGCGGCGACGGCTCCCACAAGGTCTCCCTCGACAAGGTCATCAAGACCATGAAGGAGACGGGCGCGGACATGAGCGTCAAGTACAAGGAGACGGCCCGTGGCGGGCTGGCGGTGAACATCATCGAGTGCTGAGGGGACAGGCCCTGACCTGCGCGCTCGCGTCTTTCAGCGCTGCCAGGGCCTTCCCCTGCCCACTCGGCGCAAAGTCCCCAGAATGCCCCTGGGACAGGCGTGAAAGTCCCCGGGAAATCCCACGGGACGGGCGTCTGGCCTGGGGGTTCGTGGCATCCTGTCCGCGCTCGGCCGCTCCCTGCGCCTGAGCGGACGCGACGGGGTCGGCGAACTCCGGTGCATCGCACGCGAGTTGGGCGCTCTCTCCATCTACGCCTGGCCTCATCACCCCTGGCCGGGAACACTTCGTCCGCAAGGACGGCCTGCTGCTCGCAAGGGAGCCGCGCTGCCGCATGTCCGGGTGAGGCCGTACCTGCCGAACGGCCTACCTGAGTGGCCTTCAGCAGGCGTGAGCCCCTCTTGCTGCATACCGTCACCAGAGGAACAACTCCCGGTCTTGATCGTTCTGGGTCGGAGGGGTGAACCGAACCAGACGTTCGAAGACGAGCGGCACCGCCATCGGAGAAGGGTTCCGGGTGCCAGGGAGGTCGGCCATGGTGACGCGAGCGCCGCGGGTCCGCCGGACACGGAGAAGGACCCGTCGCACCGTCGGAGCCTGCGTGCTCGCTACGGGGTGTGTCTTCGCACACTGCGTGCCGTCGGCCACGGCGAGTCCCCAAGGGGGCGCGTCCCGCCTGTGCGCGACGAAACCCTTCCCTCCATCGGAAAGCACTCCACCCCCGATCCTGTCGGGCAGCGATGTGTGGAGTTTCGTCTCCGAACCGGGCCTTCACCCCATGCGGGTGACCGTGACCGCGAACAGACCCGGAACGGCTCACGGAGACATCTTTGTCGCCCCGTTCAGCGCGGACCAGATGGTCGGCCAGACGGGGGCACTGGTCAACGACGACTCGGGTGATCCGGTCTGGTTCCGCCCGCTGCCTTCCACGAACCTCCAGAACGCCGACTTCAAGGTCCAGACCTATTACGGCGGCCGCGGGGGCCGGGGACAACCGGTGCTGACCTGGTGGCAGGGGACTCTCGCCCTTCCCCCGGCGTATACGAACCTGCCGGCCGGTGCGCCGGAACCGGGCGGGTGCTACTACATCTACGACTCCCACTACCGCCTGCTCAAAACGGTCTTCGCGCATCACGGCTACTACCCGGACGAGCACGAATTCACCCTGACCCGCAGGGGCACCGCGCTGTTCATCGCCTCCAAACCGGTGCCCATGGATCTCACTCCCTATGGGGGTCCGAAGAACGGAGCCATCGAGAACAGCGAGGTCCAGGAGGTCGACCTCGCCACCGGGAGACTCCTCTACTCATGGAACGCGCTGGACCATATCGACCCGGCCGATTCCGAGGAGGCAGCCTCCAGCGCATCGTCGTCCGGCGGAGTGTGGGACGCCTTTCACATCAACTCCGTCGACGAGGGCCCAGACGGCCAACTGCTGATCTCGGCCCGGAACATGTGGGCGATCTACAACGTCACCAAGAAATCCGGGAAGGTCCGCTATCAGATCGGGGGAAAGAAAAGCGACTTCACCTTCGGTCCGAACGCGGACTTCTACTGGCAGCACGATGCCCGATTCCGGCCAGGAAACCGGATCAGCATGTTCGACGACGGCTGCTGCGACCTGCCCGACGGCGCCCCCGAACAGCGTTCGCACGGCCTGATCCTCAGCCTTGATTTCCGCAGCCACAAGGCGACGGCGGTCAAGACCTACTACCACCGGCCGCCGCTGGAGTCACCGACCCAGGGAAACACCCAGGCCCTCTCCAACGGCAATGAATTCATCGGGTGGGGCCAGAGCCCGTACTACTCGGAGTACGCGGGTGCAGGGAACACCGAGGGCAACGGCTCGAAGAACCTGCTCTACGACGCGAAGCTGCCGGGCTCCGACATCTCTTACCGAGCCTTCCGCAACAAATGGATCGGCACGCCCTACTACCCACCGAGTGCGGCGGCACGGTCCCACGGCGGGCACAGCGTCGTCCACGCCTCCTGGAACGGCTCGACGCAGACCGCCGCATGGCAGGTACTCGCCGGATCCGACCCCCGTTCCCTGTCGGTCGTCGTCAGACACGCCCCACGGTCCGGATTCGAGACCGCCGTCACCACGCCCAATCCAGGACCGTACTTCAAGGTCAGGGCGCTGGATGCGAAAGGCAGGGTCATCGGGGACTCCCGCGTGGTGAAACTCTCCGGCTGACCGTCGGCAAGGGGGACCATGGGGGAGTCGCGCTATGACCGAGGTGAGACAACTGCGCCCAGACCCCGCTCGCCGACCCCATCTGGGAATGCACGTCGGCGAACTCGACGGCAAGTGGTACGCCAAGTACTGGAACCCGGTGATGGCACCCATGCCGGAGCACATCAAGGAGGCGATCGGTCTTGGCCCCCAGCCGCCCCCTTTGTGCCTGAGTCCGGACAGCGCGGCAACGCTGAGCGGCACCGGCTATGGGGAGTTCGAGAACGGATACAGCCTCTTCAGCGACGGATCCATGCACATCGCCACACTGACCCACATGCCGAGAGTGTCTCCGGCCATGGTGGACTGGTGGTTCTGGTGGCACGCCACGGAGACCCAACGGTACAAGCTGTGGCATCCGCGTGCACACCTGTACGCGGAATGGCCCGGAGGCGCGGTGGACCAGAGTGCTCCCTACCGCGACAGGTATATCGGGGGTACATCGTTCGTCGACGAGTACGTGGGCAGTTCGCTCGGCGAGCTCGCCATCCGGTTCGTCCATCCCGACACGCTGGGATTCAGCGACGACAGCGTCGATCCGGACGTAGCCACCGCGATCTGCGCCACGGTCGGGTTGTCCCGAGTTCCGCTCGATTGGGGCCACCTGGTCCACTACGTACGACGGGTGAAGGGCGGCGCCGAGATGCGTTCGCGCTTTTGGATGGGCGGGAAATACGTCGCCCCCCGCGCAGGAGCCTCCCTGACCGACGAACTCGCAACAGTCGCAGAAGGTCTGCGGCGTCTCGGAGACGGGCACGCCCGCGCCATGGTCGTGCATTGCTCGCAGGAGATGAACCATCTCGCAGCGTTTCTCCCGGATATCTTCGACGAGTTCCAACGGTCTGAATAGGCTCGCTGGACGGCAGGGCCTGTTCTGCCGCTCATTGGCGTTCGGCCGGGCGGTTCAAACTGTCGGCGCCCGCTTCTCGTCCGAATTCAGTCCGTCACGGTTGCGCCGGTGCACGAAGATTCCTGAAAGGAGAGGGCATGTCGACCCGGATCGAGGGCAGGGTGTTGCGGCGCGGTGACTACCGCTACGAGAGTCGGCGCCGTGAGGCGTGCTGGCACGCGGGGGTGCCGGACCGCTACCCAGAAGTGATCGTGCTGGCGAACAACGAGGACGATGTCGTCGCAGCGGTGCGGCTCGCCAGGGAGGAGGGCCTGCAGATCGCGGTGCGGTCCGGTGGCCACAGCTGGTCCGGGTCGCACCTGCGTGACGGCACGGTGCTCATCGACCTGTCGAACTTGCGGCACGTGGCGATCGACAGGGAGGCGATGGCCGGCACCGCCCAGCCCGGAATCAAGGGGTCGGAACTCAATGCGATGTTGGCCGAGCAGAACCTGTTCTTTCCTACCGGCCACTGCACGGGTGTCTCCATCGGCGGGTACCTGCTGCAAGGCGGGTTCGGCTGGGCCGGCCGGGACTACGGACCGGCGTGCATGTCGGTGACCGGTATCGACGTGGTCACGGCGAGCGGCGATCGGATCCACGCCGACGAGAGGCGGAACGCCGACCTGTTCTGGGCGGCCCGCGGCGCCGGTCCCGGCTTCTTCGCCGTTGTGACCAGGTTCTACGTCAAGCTGTATCCGCGCATGCGGGTCACGATGAACAGCGGCTACTTCTGGCCGGCCTCGGCCGCACAGGACGTCTACCGGTTCGTCCACGAGATCGGCCGTCAGACCCCGACCGAGATCAATCTCCTGTGCTGCCGCGACCCGATGACGGACGGCGAGCCTCTCATCTCGCTCAATGCGACGGCCTTCACCGATACGGAGGAGGAGGCCAGGGAGCAACTGTCGGTCTTCGAGTCCTGTCCCGCACGCCCGCAGGTGCTCACGACTCGGCTCAACGAGGTGACGGACACCGGAACCCTCAGCCGATACGGCACTGATCCACACTACGACGAGACCAAGCGCTATCTGGCCGACAGCATGTGGACCCATGCCTCCTTCGACGACCTGTGGCCCAACTTCGAGGCCATGCTGAAGACCTGGCCGCCGGCGCCGTCGCACCTGGTGGTGTTCAACTGGGGAGGCTACGAGAGACAGCCCGAACGTCCGTCGATGGCGTACTCGGTGGAAGACGAGCTGTACTACGGGCTGTATGCGGCCTGGACCGATCCAGTCGACAGCCGGACGTACACGAACTGGGTGACCAACCACATGCGAGCGTGGGAGCCGTATGCCAGCGGCATCCAGCTGGCTGACGAGAACCTGGTCAACCGCCCGTATCGCTTCGTGACCGACGAGAACCTCCTGCGGCTCGACACCCTCCGCGCCAGTTGGGACCCCGACGGGCTGTTCGTGTCCTGGCTGGGTCGGCCTGAACCGCATGCCGATGCCGCGGATACCGAGGAATGCCCGGTAGCCGGCCCGAGCGAATGATCAAAGCGGAGGCCAACGGTCTCGGGGCGGGCGAGTTGGAGGAGCCGCTCGGCGAGCGCGCGGCATCTCCCGCCGGCCGACGCGAGGTGCCGCCCGGGGTAAGCGTCCGCAAGAAGTCCCCCAAAAAAAGACCCGGTGCCACGCAAGCCGCGTTTGTCCTGCCAAAACGCACACCGTCAGACGTTGCCCAAGACAACTAATCCCCCGTAGTGCCGAATGCTCACCCGGACCGGGCCCGGTGATTCACCCTTTCCTCAGTGAGCCGCTATGCTTGCCAATTCAACTTCTGCAGCCATTTCTTTCCCGAAGCTCCGCGCCGTCAGCCCGAACAGCACTCCGCCGAGAATGAACCAGGGGTTCCACAGGGCGAGTGTCCAGAATTTCTGCGCGGAGCTGACTCCGTCGACTTCCGCCGCACCCGTGATGAGCAGCGCCTCCACGAGGATCCCCCGGACGAGCAAGAGCCCGCCGATCCCCCAGCCGAGCACCTTGAGAAATCCCCACGGGCGCCCGTTGACACCACGTCGACGCAGGCCCAGCGCCACCGAGGCGCCGATCAGACAGAGGCAGCCGACTCCCCACAGGCCGCCGGCCACGAACCAGCCCGGCCGCTCGTCCGCAAGCCGCTGCCCCGCGGAGATGTCCAGCCCGACTTTCCCCCCGAGCGCCCAGAAGAAATGCGCACTCGCGAAAATCGTCGCCCAGCCGGCGGCGAGATACCCATACCACCGCGAAGTCTTCAATCGCAATCCGTCACCATCCCCCGATTTGTGACTGTTCTGCGTACGGCCTGAAATGCACGATGCCGCACACCCGGCAACGGTGCAATATCCCGACAACGCTCCGTCAGTGACATGTGCCACGTTGACAGACCTTCGGCGCCATTGCCATACGATCACCCGGAAATCCTTGCAATGGCATTCTTTGCACGCCCGGCCGACGGACCGGAAGGATTGGCGGAGCAAGCCCGACAGGCCCTACGTCCCGCACGGGTCAGCTCGGTCGGCACAGGATGTCGGCCAGGCGGCTCCGGCACGTCCGCTGGTCCGCCCGGTCCGCGGCGAACTACGTGGGTGACTCCTCCTGCGGACCGTGCCCACGTCCGGACGGGGATTGCCCTCCGACGCCGGACGGGGGTTGCCGTTGAACATCAGGCCGAACTCGTCGAACGCGGAACCTGTCAGGGGCGTCTCGCGGGCCCCCGCCGGGAGCGCAGGACGCTGCGCCCCTTGAAGCCCCGCATCGCCAACCGGATCGCCGGACACACCGCCGGTGAAGGTGACGAAGTAGCCGCGAACGTGCTGCGACCACGGGCGCGGACTGAGGAGATTCGCTGATCCCGCTCTCGCACGCACAGCAGCGACTGTGGTTCCTCAACCGGTTGGAAGGTCCCAGCGCCACCTACAACATGCCGGCGGTGCTGCGGCTGACAGGTGCGCTCGACCGGACCGCGCTCGCCGTGGCGCTCCAGGACCTGGTCGACCGGCACGAGCCGTTGCGCACGGTCTTCGCCGACCAGGAGGGCGTGCACTACCAGCGCTTCATCGAGCCGGGCGACGCCCGGCTCGATGGGCCCGTCACCGAGGTCGGGTCCGCGGACTTCACCGACCGGATTGCCGAGCTGGCCGCTCGCCCGTTCGATCTGGCGGCCGAGATCCCCATCCGGGCCGAGCTGTTCGCGGTCTCCGACCGTGAACACGATTTGGCTCTGGTGATCCATCACATCGCCGCGGACGGCTGGTCGATGGCCCCACTGGCCCGTGATCTCACCGCGGCGTACGAGGCCCGCCGGGCCGGGCGGGCGCCGGACTGGCCGGACCTGCCGATCCAGTACGCGGACTACACCCTGTGGCAGCAGGATCTGCTCGGCGGAGAGGACGACCCGGAGAGCCTGATCAGCGAGCAGATCGAGTACTGGCGCAAGGCGCTGGCCGATCTGCCGGACGAGCTGCGGCTTCCGGTGGACCGGCAGCGGCCGGCCACGTCGAGCAACGAGGGCGGCAACGTCCCGTTCCACGTCGACGCGACGCTGCACCGGAAACTGTCCGAGCCGGCCGCCCGGTCGGACGCGAGCCTGTTCATGGTGGTGCAGGCGGGGCTGGCCGCCCTGCTCAACCGGTTGGGCGCCGGCACGGACATCCCGATCGGCGCTCGGCGTCCTCGACAGCCGGCTGTTCACCGCCATGGTCGTGATGGCGGTCGTGACCACGATCACGACCGGGCCGCTGCTGCACCGCTTCCACCCGGCGGCAGGGCCGCTGTCGGTGCAAAGCGTGGAGGCCGCTCGTACCTGCACGGCCAAGACCGACCGCGGTCTCGCAACGTCGCAGGACGACACCAACTGAGCGCCGAAAGCTGGTGCCGGGCGGGCGCTGACGGAACGACGGCGGTGGCAAAGGTTCCGTGTCCGGCCCGGTGTTCGAGGGTGTGGTGGGGGAAGCGGGGGCATTTGAAAAGAAGTAGGCCCCTGCACGTATCAGGCAGAACGGTACGTGCACTTCCCCCCACGCACGGAGGAGTCGCCCATGCTGCGCGGCATCGACGTAAGCGCCTATCAGTCGTCCTCTTTCTCCACCGACGGTCTCTCCTTCGTCTTCGTCAAGGCGACGGAGGGCCATACGTACGTCAATCCGAAACTCACCGCCCAGGTGAAGACGGCCCGGGACGCCGGGTGCGTGGTCGGGTTCTACCACTTCCTGTGGCCCGGCAACATCACCGCGCAGGCCGAGTACTTCGTCGGCAAGGCCCCCGAGAAGGCCGGAGACCTGCTCGCCGTCGACTGGGAGGCCACCGGTGACGGCACGCACGCGAGCAACGCCGAGAAGGACCGTTTCATCCGGATGGTGAAGGAGCTTCGGCCGAACCACCAAGTCCTCCTCTACACCAACCGCAACTACTGGCTCACCGTCGACACCACCTCGTACGCCGGAGACGGCCTGTGGATCGCCGACTACGTGACCGCGGGCAAGCCCCGCATCAAGGCCTCGTGGCGATTCCACCAGTACACCGACGAGCCCCTGGACAGGGACGTCGCGAACTTCGGCAGCAAGGCCGCGCTGGAGGAGTGGGCGACAGAGGGCTGACGGGCCGCCGGATCCGGCCCGGAAGCCGGGGTGGGAGAAATCCGGCTGACCCATGATTCTCCTGACGCGTAGGCTCTGACCTGCGGCTCGGCGGAAGTCGCAGGAGACAGGGGAGCTCTCGCACATGGGTGGGACGGTCACCGCGGTCAGCAGTAACGGGACGTATTCCTTCACCAAGCCGAACCGGGAGAGCATCACGCTGCTCGCCGGGCTCGGGGTGGAGGGTGATGTGCACGCGGGTACCACCGTGAAGCACCGGTTCCGGATGGCGAAGGACCCGTCGCAGGTGAATCTGCGTCAGGTGCACCTCATGCACGAGGAGCTGTTCGACGAGCTGCGCGAGAGCGGCTTCACCGTCGCTCCCGGGGAGCTCGGGGAGAACGTCACCACCCGGGGTGTCGATCTGCTGGGGCTGCCGGTGGGCACGCTGCTGCGTCTCGGGGACGCGGCCGTCGTGGAGATCACCGGCCTGCGCAATCCCTGCGCGCAGATCGACGACTTCCGGAAGGGGCTGCTCAAGCAGGTCGTCGGGAGGGACGAGGACGGCGGCGTCGTCGTCTACAAGTCGGGGGTCATGAGCGTCGTACGGGAAGGCGGTGTGGTGCGGCCCGGGGACCCCGTCGAGGTCGAGTTGCCGGTCGGGCCGCACCTTCCGCTGCGGATCGTGTGACGTCAGGCGCGGAAGTCCGCGGAGCGCTCCCGGGGCGCCTGGGCCAGCGCCTTGGTGACCTCGTCCACGCCCTCCTGAAGGCCGTAGACCGGGGTACCGGGCTGCTGGCGCCAGGAGTCGTCGAGGCCGCCCGTGTCGACCGTGTCGAAGCCGAGTTCGTCGATGAGCTCACGTACGACCCGCTTGGCGGCCTCGTCGTCACCGGCCACCGGCAGCGCCAGTCGGTCGGGGGCGCCGGCCGGGCGGTGCCGGTCCAGGATGTCCTGGGCGTACGTGCCGTTGAACGCCTTGACGACGGTGTGGCCGATCTCCCGGGCCGTCCAGCCGCTCTCGGTCAGACCCTCGTCCTCGATCGCTGCGATCCTGCCGTCGCGCTGCTGGGGGTAGTAGTTGCCGGTGTCGATGACGGCGACACCCTTCGCGGCTTGGTCGAAGAGCCCGTCCGGCAGGTTCGCAACCGCCTTCAGGGGAACCGTGACGACGACGACCTCGGCGCCGCGCGCCGCGTCCTCGACCTTGACGGGGGTCGCACCGGTCTCCTCGGCGAGCGCGGTGAGGGTCCCCGGACCGCGGGAGTTCGCGACGGAGACGTCGTGTCCGAGGGCGGTGAGCCGCCGGGTGAGGTTGCCGCCGATGTTGCCCGCGCCGATGATGCCGATCTTCATGATGGACAGGCCCTTCCGGGATTGACGCCACTGGACTGACGGAGATCGCCAACCCCGGTACGCGCCCGCCTATTCCGGGACGTACGGCGTTCGGGTGCCCGCCGCCCGCGCCGAGGCCCGGGGCGCCGCCAGGCCAGTACCGCAAGCAGGCCCCTCAGGGCCGCCGCAACAGGGCGAGCGTCTCCTCCAGTTCCCCTCGGAGCACCGTCCCCGCCGTCTCCGCGTCCCCGTCCGCGACGGCCCGTACCAGCGCCGCGTGGGCGTCGTCGCCCGTGTTGGGGTCGTGCTCCCGCATCCCCACCAGGTCCAGCATCTCGATCAGGCCCTCCCGCAGCGCGGGCACGAACTCCCTGAAGAGGTCGGCGAGTACGGGGTTGTGGGCGGCGGCGACCACGGCCGCGTGCAGCGCGATGTCGGCGTCGACGAAGGCCGCGTCGTCCCCGGCGGACGCGGCGCGGCGGCCGGCCAGCGCGGTGTCCAGCGCGGTGACGTCCTCCGGTGTGCGGCGGGCGGCGGCGAGTCGGGCCGCCTGCACCTCCACCAGGATCCGCACCTCGTAGACGTCCGTCACCGCGGCGCGGCGCAGCCGGGTGGGCCAGGAAGCCCCGGACGAGACGGTGCCGCCGCATGTCCTGGCCGCGGCGAAGGCCTTCTCGGAGGCACTGGAGGCCAGGCGCCGCTGATGGAACTCACCGCCGACCTACGCTGGGCCCTCGTCATCGCGGACCACTCTGCGACCCACCCGAGGTCGAGGACATCCTCGCCCCGGAGGCCGCGATCACCCGGCACGCGAGCAGGAACCGCGCCGACGCCGACAACGCCTTGCGAGCGGCCACGCTTGCAGCGACCGTGGTGCAGTTACGGCCGTTCGCCTGCCGTAACGAGGAAGTGGCGGCCCTCTACGCGTACGCCTTCCTGCGCACCGCGCGCACGGCATGACGAAGGGGCGCCCGCCGGATGGTCGGCGGGCGCCCCTGTGCCCGGGTCACCTGTTCAGGGCCCGGGTCACTTGTTCAGGTGGGTCCAGAACTCGTCGAACGAGAGGACCTTGTCCCCGTTGAGGTCGCGGGTGGCGATGATGGCCTCCGCCACCGAGTCGGTGACGTTCCAGTCGCCGCCCTGGGCGAGGGCGCTCTTGAACTCGGCCGCGGTGATGAAACCGTCACCGTCCGTATCGATCCGCTCGAACTGCTTGCGTGCTTCCTCGATGTCCGCCACCGATCCGCCCCTTCGTAGTGCATTACAGCTGTGTTGACGGAGGTCAGATTAACGGTCCGCGCCGGCCCTCAGTGCGGCGACCACCCAGCCGAACTCCGCACGGTGCGCGGACGGGGTCCCCGCGCCCTTCACCGTGGACAGCAACTCCCGGTACCGGGCGAGCCGCTCGTTGGACGCCGACTCCATGCGTTCGAGCACGGCGGCCGGGTCACCGTCCCCCAGCACCTCCCGCAGGAGCGCCGCCGCCTCCGGCGACTCGGGGGCGATTCCCCGGGCGCGGGCCTCGGTCCCCATCTGGAGGAGGCGCATGGGGAACCACACGGACCGCCCGGCGGCCGCGGCGTGGTCCTGGTCGGCCGCGTTGAACTCGACCACCTGGCGCATCTGCGCCCGGAACTCCGGATCCTGGACCATCTCCGCCAGCTCCACCCACGCGTCCACCTGCTCGGGGGTCGGCTCCTGAGGCAGGTCCACCGCGATGGAGCGCATCCGCTCCTGGATGGCCGGATCCACCGAGTCGAGCCCGTGGAACAGCTCCTCAACGAACTCCTCCATGATCCGTTTCCGTTCGGCGGCCGACAGCCGTGCCAGTTTGTTCATAAGCGTCATCTCCTCCGCGGTCGAACCGCGTCGCGCCACGGACGACAGCACCGCCCTCGTCACCTTCAGTGACCTGATCTGCGCGTCCAGCGCCGTCACATGGGCGGCGGCCACCTTCGCGACCGTCGTCTCGCCGGCCAGCACCTTGCGTACGGCGTCCAGACCGAGGCCCAGTTCGCGCAGGGTGCGGATCAGTTCGAGGCGGGCCACGGACGCGGCGTCGTACAGCCGGTAGCCGCCCGAGGAGCGGGCCACCGGGGGCAGGGCGCCCTCGTCCGACCAGTAGCGGATGGTGCGCACGGTCAGTCCGGTGGCCCGGGCCAGCTCGCCGATGGTGAGAAGTCCGGTGCCGTCGTCGATCATGTCTGCGAGTCTGGGCCTTCCAGTGGGTGGAGACTCAAGGAGCGCGGTGATGGAGACTCTTCAGGACATTCTCGACGCGGCCGCGCGGGGTGTCTTCCCACCGGCGGACGGTCGTACGACCGTCGTGGCGCAGGCGTCCCACCGGGACGCGGGTGTGCTCGCCTTCACCGCGCACGCGGTGGTCTTCACGGACGAGGATCCGCGGTGGGTGTACGACACGCTGGCCGCCGTGCCGTGCGACGCCCTCGCCGCGCCGATGAACCCACGGTTCCTGGCGGCCTTCCTCGATCGGACGGGGCGTACGTCCGAGACGATCGACGCGATGCTCGTGGGCTCTCCCCTGCCGGGCGAGCCGGCGCTCCCGCTGAAGGAGATATCGGACGGCGAACATCCGCGGATCGTGTACGCCCGTGGGCGCCGTGCCGACGTGCGCGCGTGGACGACGGAGGGCGGTGTGCTGGTGCTGGGGCGCGGGATCGCGGGGCGGCTGGAGGTCTCCGTCGAGGTGGACGAAGGAGTACGGCACCGAGGGCTGGGCCGGGCCCTGGTGACGGCGGCCCGGCAGCTCGCCACGGAGCCGCTGTGGGCCCAGGTCGCGCCGGGGAACGCCCGCAGCATGCGGGCGTTCCAGGCATCCGGTTACCGTCCCGTGGGCTCGGAGGCGCTGCTCATCGCCGGGTAGGCGTCAGTGCCAGGGCTCGTAGTACGGGTTGCTCTCGCAGTCGCTCATGATCTCGGTCTTGGTCTTCTTGTCGACCGGGCAGACGCCGATGATGTACTGACGCGCGATACCGCCGGGGAAGGCCACCTCGACCTGGTCGGCCCACTTGTGGGTGTCACCGATGGTCTTGTTGACGTCGACGCCGCCGGGCGCGTCGATGTAGTAGTTGAAGCCCGACTTGTACCAGGTCTTGTACAGGTCGTGGTCGTACGTCGTCGACACGTACGGCGAGGGCTGGTTGACCAGGACGTACTGCTCGATGTCGTACTGCCCGTCGATGACGTCCTTGGGATGGAAGCCCTGCTCGAAGACGGTGGCGGGGCCCCGGCTGTCGCTGCGGTACAGCGTGCCGCAGGTCTTGCGCCAGACCGGCTCGGGGGTGATGCGCTCGATCTGCACACGGTGGTCGGCGGCGGCCTTGGCCGGGTCGTCGAACTGGGGACAGGTGGGCGCGGCGGCCTTGGCGAGCGGGGCGGCCGGGGTCGCGGGGAGCGTCGCGGCGCAGGTCGCGAAGACGGCCGAGAGGGAGACGACGACGGCGGCGGCCCGACGCCGCAGGCGAGTTGTGATCATGGGGAGCACGATCTCGGTTCTGCGGCGGCGGGCCGGGGATCTTCACCCGTACGGCGGCGTGTCACCGCCTTCGGGGCAACCAGGCCTGGATCAGCGGAAGATACCGGTGTGGCCGAGCGAGTAGCGGCCCGGCTGGGGGTAGACGGCCAGGCCGTGGGGGCCGCTGCCGACCGGGATGCGGGCCAGCTGGGCGCCGGTGCGGGTGTCGATGGCGTACACCTCGGAGTTGTAGCGACCCGACAGCCACAGGACCTTGCCGTCGGCCGAGACGCCGCCCATGTCGGGGCTGCCGCCCTGCGGCAGGCGCCACTTCCTGGTCAGCGTGTTCTGGGTGAAGTCGAAGACGGAGATGGTGCCCTCGCCCCGGTTGGAGATGTACATCTCGCGCGAGTCGCGGCTGACGTACAGCCCGTGGCAGCCCTTGCCGGTCGGGAGGAAGGTCGGCTTCGTGAACTTGTCCCCGTCGAGGATCCACACGCCGTTGGCCACCATGTCGGCGATGTAGTACCGCTTGCCGTCGGGGGAGATCTTGACGTCCTGCGGCATGGCGCCGCGGAAGGGCAGCTTCTGCTGGGCGACCACCTTCATCCGCGCGGTGTCGACCTTCAGCAGTTCACCGCTGAACTCGCAGGAGACGATGAAGTAGCGGCCGTCGAGGGAGAAGTCGGCGTGGTTGACGCCGTAGCAGCTGACCGGCTCGGTCTTCACGCGATCCATGGTGTGCGCGTCCCGGAAGACCAGCTGGCGGTCGAGGGAGGCCATGACGATCGCGTACTTGCCGTCGGGCGTGAAGTACAGGTTGTACGGGTCGTGCACGTCGACGGTCTTGCCCGCCTTGCCGGTCCTCGGGTCGATGGGGGTGAGGGTGTTGCCCCGGTCGTTGTTGACCCAGAGCGTCTTCATGTCCCAGGAGGGGACGACGTGCTGGGGCTGCGCGCCGACCTTGATCGTCTCGATGACCTCGTACGTCTTCGGGTCGATCACGGAGACCGTGTTGGAGTTGGTGTTGGGGACGTACACGCGGGACGGGAAGTCCTTGACGACCGGCGAGAGCTTGTTCGGCCGGTCGGCGGCGTAGACGTCCCTCGGGTCGAGCACGGGCGGCATGCCGGGCAGGCCGTCGGGCTGGTTCGGCTGGGCCGGTTTGACGGCGGCCTGGGTGCCGACGGCCTCGTGCGCGGTGTCCTTGGACTCGCTGTCGCAGCCCGGAAGTACGGCGAGTGCGGCGAGTACCGCGCCCGCGAGCAGGGCGCGCTTCGTGAGGTTCCGGTTGCGGTGCATCAGTTCAGCAGCTCCGTGGTGGTGACCGCGCGCAGACCGCGGCGGCCGAGTTCTTCCAGGACGGCAGGGAGCGCGGCGACCGTGTCCGCGTACCCGAAGTGCAGGCTCACCACGGATCCGTCGCGGACCCCGCCGATGACCTGGCGGGTGACGGCGGGGGCGCCCGGCGAGGTGTAGTCGAGCGAGTCGACGTCGTAGGAGAGGACGTGCGGGTAGCCCACACGGCGGGCCACGCCCGCCACGACGGCGGAGGCGCTCGGGGTGCGGGAGGGCCTGAACCAGGTGCCGATGGACCCGGTCAGCCGTCGCAGCCGGTCCGCGCAGCCCCGGATCTCGGCCTCCGCGTCCGCCTCGGACATCGCGTTGATGTCGAGGTGGCGCAGGGTGTGGTTGCCGAGGTCGTGGCCGCCGTCGAGGATGCGGCGGGCGATGTCGGGGTGCTCGTCGAGCCAACTGCCCACCGCGAGCACGGTGACCCGGGCGCCGGCCTTCTCCGCCTCGCCGAGCAGTGCCTTGGCGACGGCCGGGTCGCCCTGGCCGTGGAAGGTGAGGGCGACCCGGGGACGGTCGCGGGGGCCGTGGGTGATCTCGGCGGGCTGCTGCGGGAAGCGGCGGGGCGCGGGCGCCGCGGCGGGCTTGGCGGACGGGTTCGCGGAGGGAAAGACGGACGTGCGGGACGCGGCGACCGGGTGTGCGACGACGCCGGTCGCGGAACACCCCGCGGCGAGTGTCCCGGCGGCGAGCACGACACCCGACCGCAGCGCCGCACGCCGATCCGGAACCGTACGCCGATCCGGAACCGTACGAGGCTCCGGCGCCGCACGCGCGACGCTTCCGTCGGGACTTCCGTCGGGGGACGGCTGAGGGGGACGAGCGGGCGTGATCACCCGCACCATTTAAGGGTGTAATGGTAAGAAAACGTGTGATTCGTCCGATTGGTGGGGGTGCGGGTCGCGATGCGGGCCCCGGGGACGAGCGGTCAGCGGTCGGCGACGCGCATCTCGAACCAGGTGGTCTTGCCGCGGGGCAGGAGGTCGACTCCCCAGCGGTCGGAGAGCTTGTCGACGAGAAAGAGACCGCGGCCGCTCAGGTCCATCTCCTGGACCGGCATCAGACAGGGAAGACCGCGGGAAGGGTCACGGACCTCGACGCGGATCCAGCCCCGGCGGCGCCGCATCCGGAGTCCGAAGACGCGGGCGCCCGTGTGCCGTACGGCATTGCCGACAAGTTCGGACACCAGTAACACGGCGTCCTCGGTCATCTTCGGGGAGAGCCCCCAGTGACGCAGGACGATGACCTGGGTGAGCCGCCGCGCGGTGGCGGCGGACTCGGGGCGGGACGGCAGCGGGACCTCGCCCTCCGTCGGATTGCCGAACAACTCGAGCGCCTTGAGCGCCCGCTCGTCCTCGACCGCAGGCGACCAGCGCGCCGCGGTCGCACTCCCGTGCCGCCGCGGCTGTTCGATACCTTCCAGCCCCGCCATGCCCCCCATCATGGCCGCCCGGAGCCCGCTTCGGGGCCGTTCCGGAGGAATACGCCCCCCGGAACTACCCATTCCACACCATCCGATCGGCATATGCCTCCGGCAGTTCAGGGTCTATCAAGGCCCATCTGACCTGCCGGAATGCCCTGGTTGGCGGCAATCGCCATTCACTCCCGACAAGGCAAGCTTAAGGTTCCCTTAAGGCTGGCATAAACCAGCCCTTCGAGGGACACCGGATAAGACGTCGCGTCAACTGCAAGTGGATCAGCGGAACTTGGAGAGTGAGTTTCGCGGCACCATGGGGGCTCCGGCGGTTCTTTTTGAGAACCGGTCATCCGGAGAATCGACGCCCCGGAAGAGCGGCGGAAACGGCGGATCAGAGGAACTTCGCCTTCCCCGGCCCCTCCTCCACGAAGCTGCGCATGCCGCGCTCGCGGTCCTCGGTCGCGAACAGCCCCGCGAACCAGTTCCGTTCGATCGCGAGCCCCGTCTCGAGATCGGTCTCCAGACCCATGTCGATGGACTCCTTGGCGGCGCGCAGCGCGAGCGCGGGACCCTGCGCCAGCTTCGCGGCCCACGCGTGTGCCTGGGCGTACACCTCGTCGGCCGGTGCGACCCGGTCCACAAGACCGAGCGACAGCGCCTCGTCGGCCTTCACCATCCGCCCCGTGAAGATGAGGTCCTTCGCCTTGGAGGGACCGATCAGGCGGGACAGGCGCTGGGTGCCGCCCGCGCCGGGGATCAGGCCCAGCAGGATCTCCGGCTGGCCGAGCTTGGCGTTGTCCGCGGCGATACGGAAGTCCGCGCAGAGCGCCAACTCGCAGCCACCGCCCAGCGCGTACCCGGTGACGGCGGCGACGACCGGCTTGGGGATGCGGGCCACGGCGCTGAAAGAGTCCTGCAGACCACGGGACCGCACGACCATCGCCGCGTGGTCCATGGCCTGCATCTCCTTGATGTCCGCGCCCGCCGCGAACACCTTCTCGCCGCCGTAGATGACCACGGCGCGCACGTCCTCGCGGCGTGTGGCCTCCTCGGCGAGCTCCTTGAGCCGGTCCTGTGTGGCGACGTCCAGCGCGTTCATGGGCGGGCGGTCCAGGCGGAGGGTGCCGACGCCTTCGGCCACTTCGAGATGCACAGTCATGAGGGCAGGTTAACGGGGACTAACGACAACGGGCCCGGTGTGCTCGGTCACAAAGGTGACCTGGCACAGCGGGCCCGTCGAGGCGGAACGATCAGGCGGTCCAGGCCGACCAGGACATGTTCCAGCCGTTGAGGCCGTTGTCCGGGGCGACCGTCTTGTCGTGGGAGTTCTTCACGATCACCACGTCACCGGTGATGGAGTGGTCGAAGAACCAGGCGGCGGGCGCGCTGCGGTCGCCGCCGCCGCGCACGTCGCGCAGGCCCACGCAGCCGTGGCTGGCGTTGTAGTTGCCGAAGGCGTCGCCGCCCCAGTAGTTGCCGTGGATGAAGGTGCCGGAGTCGGTCAGGCGCTGGGCGTCGGGCACGTCCTTGATGTCGTACTCGCCGCCGTAGCCGACCGTCTCACCGTTCATACGGGTCACCCGGAGCTGCTCGCTGATGACCATCTGGCCGTTCCACGTGTCGTAGCCCGGCTTGCCCGTGGTGATCGGGATGGTCTTGATGACCTTGCCGTCGCGCTTGATGACCATCTTGTGGGTCTTGGCGTCGACCGTGGAGACCTGGCTGCGGCCGATAGTGAAGGACACGGTCTTGGCCTGCTTGCCGTAGACCCCGGGCCGGCCCTCGACGCCGTCGAGATTGAGGGTGACGGTGACCTTCGTACCGGACTTCCAGTACTGCTCGGGACGGAAGTCGAGGCGGTCGTTGCCGAACCAGTGGCCCTGGACGTCGACGGCCGGCTCGGTCTTGATCTTGATGGCCTTCTCGACGGCGTCCGGGTGTGTGATGCCCCGGGTGAAGCGGACCGAGAAGGGCATGCCGACGCCGACCTTGGAACCGTCCTCGGGAGTGAACATACCGACGAAGGTGTTCTTCGGGGTCAGCGTGGTGAAGGCGGACTCCTCGGCGGCCTCACGGCCGTCGGTGTCCTTGGCCACCGCGTGGACCTTGTACTTGGTGGCGGAGGCGAGGTGGGTCGAGGGCGTCCAGGTGGCACCCCCGCCGGTTATCGCGCCGTCGACCGCGTTGCCCTTGCCGTCCTTGACCGTGACCTCGGTCAGCTTGCCCTTGGCCGCGGTGACCTTGAGGGCCCCGCTGGTGGCCACGCCGTTCGTGCCGTTCTTCGGGGCTATGGTCACCACGGCCTGCGAGACCTTGGTGTCGGCCTTGGCGGAGCTGCCCGTGCTCTTGCCCTTGCCGTTCCCGGACCCGGAGTCCGAGCCCCCTCCCCCACCGCACGCGGTCACGGCGAGCAGCAGCACGCCCAGCAGCAGCGCCAGGATTCCCTTGCTCCCCCGGCTTCCCCGTGCCCGCGTTCCAACCGACGCCCCCGATATCGGTCGCCCGTTCAAGTCTGTTCTCCCCTCGCACGGCCTGATCAGGCCCGCACCCCAGCGCGTCACCGCGCGTATCGCGCTAATTAATCACACGGCTCTGAGAGATGGCTCCCCGGGATTGTCACCGTTCAGTCCCAAGTTCGGCCGTGTGGGGGCGCGCTGGAGTCCCCTGCCCTACGGCGCGTGCGTGCGCCTCTTCGGGCTACTTCGCCGCGCCGCCCGCCTTCCACTCCTTCCAGCCCATGTTCCAGCCTCCGAGGCCGTTGTCGGGAGCGACTTCCTTGTCGGCGCTGTTGACGATCTCGATGACGTCGCCGATGAGACTGCGGTCGAAGAACCAGCCCGCGGGGCTGTCGGAGCTGCCGCCCTTCACGTCCTGGAGACCGACGCAGCCGTGGCTGACGTTGCTGTTGCCGAAGACGCCCGAGGCCCAGTAGTTGCCGTGCACGAAGGTCCCGGAGTCGGTGAGTCGCATCGCGTGCGGGACGTCCGGGATGTCGTACTCGCCGCCGAAGCCGACCGTGCGGCTGTTCATCCGGGTCACCTCCAGCATCTCCATGACGACCATCTTCCCGTTGTACGTCGTCCTGTTGGGGGCGCCCGCCGTGATCGGCACCGTGGCGAGGAGATCGCCGTCGCGGCGTACCTCCATGGTGTGCGCGGCGGCGTCGACCAGCGAGACCTGGCTGCGTCCGATGGTGAACGAGAAGGTCCTGTACTGGAGTCCGTAGACGCCCTTCGCCCCCTCGACGTCGCGCAGCCGCAGCCCGACGGTGACCTTCGTGCCCGGCTTCCAGTACTTCTCGGGCCGGAAGTCGAGGCGGCTCTTGCCGAACCAGTGCGGGCGGACCTCCACCGCGGGGCTGGTCTCGATGTGGATCGCGCGCTCGACGGCGGACCGGTTCTCGATCTCCCGGTTGAACGCGAGGGAGACGATCATGCCGGTGCCGACGGTGGAGCGGTTCTCCGGCGTCACGTATCCGATGAAGCGCTCATCGGGGACGTACGTCGTGAATGTCGTGTGCCGCGCCGAGCGCCGCCCCTGCCCGTCGAGGGCCACCACGTCCACGGCGTACTTGGCGGCCAGCGCGAGCCGCGGGTCGTCGGGCGCCCAGGTCAGGCCGTCGGCGGAGATGTGCCCGGGCACCGCGGACTCCTGCGCGTCCTGGTCCTTGACGACCTGCACGGACTCCAGACGCCCGTCGGGCACCCGGACCCGCAGCGCCTGCCGCGGGCGTACGCCCTTGCTGTTGTCGTCGGGAGAGATCCGGATGACGTCCTCGACGGCGGGGGGTTTGCCAAGCACCTCCTCCATCCCGTGCGAGGTGCAGCCGGCGGCTCCGGCGAGCAGGCCGGCCCAGGTCAGTACGGCGGCCAGTGCGGCCCCTGCGTGCCGCGCGCGTGTCTGTTCGTGCTTCACAGCGGGCCCAACGAGTGTGCACCTCTGGGGAAACGTGAGTGCGAGCCAAGCGCTGGGCAGAACAGTGGGGAGGACGACGCGAGGGGGAGCCGCAGCGGGGACACTGCGCGCTTCCCTACGGGCCGTCCACCGAGCCGCAGGAGGCTGAACGGTGTCGAGCGCAGCCGAGCAGGAGGCAGTGCCGGAGGGGCGGGCCACGGGCGAGAAGCTGCCCGCGCAGTCATCCCCCGTGCTGAACGGCGCCCAGCGGGCGCCGTCGCCCGCCGTGTCCGTGTGGCCGGGCGCCCCGACCCCGCTCGGGGCGCGCTTCCGCGTCGGCCCCGACGGCGCGGCGGGCACCAACTTCGCCCTGTGGGCGGGCGGGGCGGAGGCCGTCGACCTCTGTCTCTTCGACGAGCGGGACGGCGAGGTCCACGAGACACGCGTACCGCTCACCGAGCTGACCCACGAGATCTGGCACGGCTTCGTCCCCGGCGTGCTGTCCGGCCGCCGCTACGGCTACCGCGTGCACGGCCGCTGGGACCCGTGGACCGGCGCCCGCTGGAACCCGGCGAAGCTGCTCCTCGACCCGTACGCCCGTGCGGTGGACGGCGACTTCAGTCTGCCGCCCGAGGTGTACGGGCATGTCCGGGACTGGCCCCAGCAGCAGGTCGCGGACACCGTGCGCGACGACCGGGACTCGGCGCCGTACGTCCCCAAGGGTGTCGTCGTCCACGATGACGACGACTGGTCGGACGACCACCGCCCGAAGACCCCGTGGGCGGACTCGGTGATCTACGAGCTGCACGTACGCGGCTTCACGCGGCTGCACCCCGGGATACCGGAGGAACTGCGCGGCACCTACGCCGGCCTGGCCCACCCGGCGGCGATCGAGCACCTGGTCGGGCTGGGCGTCACGGCCGTGGAACTCCTGCCCGTCCATCAGTTCGCCCACGAGGACCACCTCCTGCGGCGCGGAATGAAGAACTACTGGGGCTACAACTCGATCGGCTACTTCGCCCCGCACGCGGGCTACGCGTCGTCCGGGACGACGGGACAGCAGGTCGGCGAGTTCAAACGCATGGTGCGGGCGCTGCACGCCGCCGGCATCGAGGTGATCCTCGACGTGGTCTACAACCACACGGCGGAGGCCGGCGAGCTGGGCCCGATGCTCTCCCTTCGCGGCATCGACAACCGGGGCTACTACCGGCTCCAGTCGGACGCCCGCCGGTACGCCGACTACACGGGCTGCGGCAACACCCTGCACGTGGTGCAGCCGCACGTCCTGCGCCTGATCACGGACTCGCTGCGGTACTGGGTGACGGAGATGGGCGTGGACGGCTTCCGCTTCGACCTGGCGGCGGCGCTGGCCCGCTCGATGCACGACGTCGACATGCTCTCCCCCTTCCTCGCGGTCATCGCCCAGGACCCGGTCCTGCGCCGGGTGAAGCTGATCGCCGAACCGTGGGACGTCGGTTCCGGCGGCTACCAGGTGGGCGCCTTCCCACCCCTGTGGACGGAGTGGAACGACCGCTATCGCAACGCGGTCCGGGACTTCTGGAGGGGCGCGCTGCCGGACGTGCGGGACCTGGGGTACCGCCTCTCGGGGTCGAGCGACCTGTACGCGTGGGGCGGGCGGCGCCCCTACGCCTCGGTGAACTTCGTGACCGCCCACGACGGCTTCACGCTGCGCGACCTCGTCTCCTACGAGCGCAAGCACAACGAGGCCAACGGGGAGGGTAACCGGGACGGCACGAACGACAACCGGGCCTGGAACTGCGGGGCGGAGGGGGAGACGGACGAGGAGCGGGTACGGGGGTTGCGGCGACGCCAGTTGCGGAACCTGCTGACGACGTTGCTGCTGTCCACCGGGGTGCCGATGCTCGTCGCGGGGGACGAGTTCGGGCGCACCCAGCGCGGCAACAACAACGCGTACTGCCAGGACAACGAGATCAGCTGGGTCGACTGGAGCCTGCTCGACGAACCGGGCTGGCGTGCCCTGTTCGACCTCACCTCCCGTCTGATCGCGCTGCGGCACCGGCATCCCGTGCTGCGGCGCCGCGCGTTCTTCTCCGGCCGGGCGCACTCCGTCGACGGGCTGCGGGACCTGGCGTGGTTCACCCCCCGCGGGACGGAGATGACGGAACGGGACTGGTACGCGCCGGCCGCGACGCTCGGGATGTACCTCTCCGGCCGGGACATCCCCGGACGCGATGCCCGCGGAGCGCCGGTCGTGGACGACAGCTTCCTCGCGGTGCTGCACGCCGGGGACCGTCCGGTGAGCTTCGTCCTGCCGGGGCCTCCGTGGGCCTCGCGCTACGAACTCGTGGTCGACACCTCGGCGGAGGATCAGGCGCGGACGCCGGGCGTGGTCCATCGGGCGGGCGGCACGGTCACCGTGCCGGCGCGGGCGGTGTTGTTGCTACGGGTGGTGGGCTGAGGCTTTCAGTGGCGCGGGGCTGTGACATGTGCGGCTCCGCCGCGTGGGCGCGGCCGGCCCCCACCGGGCCGCGGGCAACGGACTCGGGAACACGCGGGGATTCGGGGCGAAGCCCCGCCTCAGGTGGCGTCAGCCCAGGATGCCTCGGTCGTAGGCGACCGCCACCGCCGCCGCGCGGTCGTTGACGCCCAGCTTGGCGTACAGGTGGGTGAGGTGGGTCTTGACCGTGGCCTCGCTGATGAACAGGACGCGGGCGATCTCACGGTTCGAGGTGCCCTTGGCCACCAGGGCCAGGACCTCGCGCTCGCGGGCCGAGAGGGAGTCCTGGGTCGAGGCGGGCGCACGGACCGCCGAGATCAGACGGGAGGCGACTGCCGGCGAGAGCACCGTACGGCCCCGCGCCGCCGCGCGCACGGCGGTGAAGAGCTCCTCCCGCGGGGCGTCCTTCAGCAGATAGCCCGTCGCGCCCGCCTCGATCGCGGGGAGGGTGTCGGAGTCGGTGTCGTAGGTGGTGAGGACGAGCACCTTGGCGCGGGCGCCGCGGCGGGTGAGTTCCGCGATGGCCTCGACTCCGTTGCCGCCGGGCATGCGGAGGTCCATCAGGACGACGTCCGGGTCGAGGGAGGTGGCGAGGGCGACGGCCTCGACTCCGTTCGCGGCCTCGCCGAGGACCGTGAATCCCGGCGCGGACTCGAACATGCCGCGCACACCGTCCCGTACGACGGGATGGTCGTCGACGATCAGCAGGGTGATCACAGCGTCATCGGTCACGTCATCGGTCATCGCGGACCAACGGTACGCGAGCCGAGACCGCCGTGCCGTGCCCCGGCTCGGCCTCGATGGTGAGGGTGCCGGCGATGCGTTCGGCGCGGGCGCGCATGCCGTCGAGGCCGAAGCCGCCGGCGCGAGTGCGCTCGGGAAGCGCGAGCGGGTCGAAGCCCTGTCCGTCGTCGCGGATGTCGAGGATGACCTCGTCGCCCAGGAAGGAGAGGGTGACGCCGAGCCGGGTGGCGTGCGCGTGCCGGGCGGCGTTGGACAGGGCCTCCTGGACGATCCGCAGGAGGGTCGCCGCGACCTCCTCATGGAGTTGCTCGGCCGTGCCCGTCACGGTGAACTCGGCGCGTATGCCGGTGCGTTCGGCCCATTCGGCCACCGTCTTCTTCAGCGCCTCCGGCAGACCGTCGTCCGCCAGCGCCACCGGAGCCAGGTTGTGCACGGAGCGGCGGGCCTCGCCGAGGCTGTGTCTGGCGAGCCCGGAGGCGCGTTCGAGGTGGGTGCGGGCCGTGGTCAGGTCGGCCGCACTGGCTACGACCTGGAGCTGGGCGATGATGCCCGTCAGGCCCTGGGCGATCGTGTCGTGGATCTCGGCGGCCAGCCGACGGCGCTCGTCGGCGACCCCGGCTTCCCTTGCCTGGACGACGAGTTGGGCGTGCAGGGCGGCGTTCTCGTCGAGGGCCTGTTGCAGGGCGGTGTTGGTGCGTTCGAGTTCGGTGATGGTCTCGGTGCGCTCGCGGGAGCGCATGGCCTCCTGCTGGGTGAGATGGGCGACCACCATCTGCAGGCCGGAGTTGACGACCAGGAGCGCGGCGAAGAGGATCCACTGGACGCCGCTCCCGAACGGCAGCCCGCCGGCCTGCGCACCGGCCACGATGACCGCGCTCGCGAACAGTCCGAGCCGCTGCCGCCAGATGCCCGTGATCAGCTCGTCGGCGTCCATGTAGCCGGCGGCGGCGTAGAACGCGAAGAACGGGTTGAGCCAGCTGAGAACGAAGGCAAGGGCCCAGCGGACGGCGTAGTACGCCGTCCCCGCCCGGGACGGGATCCGGCCACGGCCGGGCCGCCGGGAACGGGTGCCGTGCCACCACAGCTGGAGGGCGACCGCGGCGGCGACCAGGGTCCAGCCCGCGTACCACTTGGCGGAACGGTCCATCAGGCCGGTGGAGGCGACCGCGAGGACGACACTGATGCCGAGCAGCCCGTACGGCCCCCAGATGTGCAGTTGCTCCCAGCGCCGGTCGATCCGCCGGTCCGTGGTGGTCATCTCCCCAGTCTGCACGGGCCGTCCCCTACTCCCAGCGGAACCAGCGCGAGGCACCGGCCGTCAGCAGCACGGTCCAGGCCACCAGCACCCCCAGGTGCGTCCAGCCCGGCCAGTCCCCCGCCGCGGCCCTGTTCAGAGCCTGCGCGGCGGCGCCGAACGGCGTGTATCCGACGATCCGGGCGAGCGTGTCCGGCATGGCCTGCACCGGGATCCACACGCCCGCGCAGAACATCATCGGGAAGAACACCGCCGACCCGATCGCACCCGCGATCTTCGTCGTCCGGGACAGCGCGGAGACCACCGCGCCCAGCGCGAGCGCGGCCAGGATCGCGAGGAGCAGGGCGAGGAGATAGCCGTACGGCTGCTCGGGAAGTCGTACGTCGAAGGCCAGCCGGCCGACGATCAGTGCGCACAGGGCGGAGGCCAGGGCCGCCGCGCCGTAGACCAGCATCTGCGCGGACAGCAGGGCGGACGGCCGTACCGGAGTGGAGGACATGCGGCGCAGGATGCCGCGCTCGCGGTAACCGGTGATGTTCTGCGGCATCGCCTGCAGCGCGCCGACGATCATGCCGAGCAGCACGGCCACCGGGACGTACACATCCACCGTACGCAGGCCGCCCAGGTCGGCGTGGTGTTGGCGGAAGGACGGGATGGAGCCCAGGATCACCAGCAGCAGGGTGGGGAACAAGAGGATCCAGAAGAGGGCTCCCGGTTCGCGGCGGAAGAGGCGCAACTCGGTGCGCAGGACCGCGGTGTTCATGCGGTGACCCCCGTCAGGTCCAGGAACGCGTCGTCCAACGTGGCGTCGGACACGCGTAGTTGGTGGGCGGTGATGTGGTTGCGGGCGAGCATGGTGATGACGGCGTTGACGGTCTCGTCGGTGCCGGACAGCGTGATCCGGCCGTCCTTGTGCTCGACCGACGCGAGCGCGGGCAGCGCGTTCAGGTCACCCTCGTCCAGTGGCGCGGACGGCGTGAAGCTGATGACGGTGGAGCCCGCCGAACGCCGGATCAGGCCCGACGGGGTGTCCAGGGCGGCGACCCGGCCCTTGTCGATCACGGCGATCCGGTCGCACAGGCGCTGCGCCTCCTCCATGAAGTGCGTGACGAGCAGGACGGTGACCCCGCTCGCCCGGACGTCCTCGATGAGCTGCCAGGTGTCGCGACGGGCGCGCGGGTCGAGCCCGGTGGTCAGTTCGTCGAGGACGACGACCCGGGGGTTGCCGATGAGGGCGAGCGCGATGAACAGGCGCTGCTTCTGGCCGCCGGAGAGCTTCGCGAAGCGGGTGGTGAGCTTGGCGGTCAGGCCGAGGCGCTCGGCGAGTGGCTTCCAGTCGGCGGGGTGCGGATAGAAGGACGCGTACAGCTCCAGGGCCTCGCGGACGGTGAGTTTGGCCTGGAGCTCGCTCTCCTGGAGCTGGGCGCCGAGGACGCGGGCGACCTGTTCGTGGTCGGCGACGGGGTCGAGCCCGGTGACCCGGACGCGGCCCCCGTCGGGGATCCGCAGGCCCTCGACGCACTCGACGGTGGTGGTCTTGCCGGCGCCGTTCGGGCCGAGGATCCCGAAGATCTCGCCCTCCTCGACGGCGAAGGAGACACCGTCGACTACGGGCCTGCCGCCGTAGGACTTGCGCAGTGCGGTGACTTCGATGACTGACATGTCCCGAGGATCCCGGCGGGACGGGAGCGGGCACATCGTCCATCGCGCTCGAAGCGGCATCAGCCGATCGGTTGATGCGGCGATACGACCGAGCCCCGGGCCCAGGAGCACCGAGCTCCGGGCTCAGGAGCACCGGTCCCAGGCCCGTGGAACGATTCAGGTCCGGCCAAAACTCGGTGGGCTCTGTCAGTGCCGAACCGTAGGCTCGCTCCTGATGTCCACTCCAGATGCGGTGCCCCCGGGGCGAGCCGACCATTCGACCGTACGCAGCCTGCTGCGCCTGTGGCCGTACGTGCGGCCGGTGCGCACGCGGCTGTTCAGCGCCGCCTTCGTCGCGGTCCTCGCCTCCTGTACGGGGCTGGTGTTCCCGCTCGTCCTGAAGTGGATGGTGGACGGTCCGGTGGCCGCCCACGACCCGGCGGGCATCTGGCTCGGCGCGCTGTATCTACTGCTGCTCGGTGTCGCGGAGGCGGTGCTGTTCGGGCTGCGGCGGTGGCTGGTGGCGCGGCCGCTGTCGGGGGTCGAGGCGGACATGCGGGCGGATCTGTACCGGCATCTGCAACGGCTCCCGGTCGCCTTCCACGACCGCTGGGCCTCCGGTCAGCTGCTGTCCCGGGGCACCACGGACCTGATGCTGGTGCGCCAGTTCCTCGCTTTCCCACTGACATTCCTGCTGGTCAACTCCGTGACGATCCTGGTCGGCGTCATGATCATGCTGGCCCAGGAGTGGACCCTCGGCCTGGTGCTGCTCGCTCCCGCGGCGCCCCTCATGGTCGTCTGCTGGCTCTTCGAGCGGCACTACTCGCTGGTGGCGCGGCGGGCCCAGGACCAGGTGGGCGATCTGACGACGGTCGTCGAGGAGAGCGTGCTCGGCATCCGCATCATCAAGGGCTTCGGGCGCCACCGCAGCCAGGCCCTCGCCTTCCGCGAGCTGTCCCGCACCCTGCGCGGCACGGAGTTGGCCAAGGCCCGCCTCCTCGCCGCCATCCTGACGGTCATCGTCACCCTCCCCGAACTCGCCATCGGCGCCGCCCTCGTGCTCGGCACGGTCCAGGTCGCCGACGGCCGCCTGTCCGCCGGCACGCTGGTGGCGTTCCTTTCCACGGCGCTCGCGCTGCGCTGGCCCGTCGAGTCCATCGGCTTCCTCCTCGCGATGAGCCAGGAGGCGGCGACGGCGACGGAGCGGTACTTCGAGGTGATGGACGAGAAGCCGGAGTCCGCCGATACGACCGCGGTCGCCACCGGTACGTCCCCGGTCGCCGCCGGGAAGGGCGAGGGCGGACTCCGCTTCCACGGTGTCCGGTTCCGCTATCCCGACGCCCCGGCGGACGCGCCCCCCGTCCTCGACCGCATCGATCTGCACATCCGTCCGGGTGAGTCGATGGCCCTGGTCGGCGCGACCGGCACCGGGAAGACCACCCTCACCGCCCTCGTCCCACGGCTGCACGAGGTGACGGCCGGGCGGATCACGCTGGACGGCGAGGACATCACGGCGATGCCCCGCGAGGAGCTTCGCGCGCGCGTGGCCGTGGCCTTCGAGGAGCCCACCCTCTTCTCGGCGACCGTCGGGGAGAACGTGCTCATGGGCGCCCCGGACACCGCGGGACAAGCGGACCTGGACCGTGCCCTGGCCGTGGCCCAGGCCGACTTCGCGCACGCGCTCCCGCAGGGGACGCGGACCCAGGTCGGCGAGCAGGGCCTGAGCCTGTCCGGCGGTCAGCGCCAGCGCCTCGCCCTCGGGCGGGCCGTCGTCGGCCGCCCCGGCTTCCTCGTCCTCGACGACCCTCTGTCGGCGCTGGACGTCCACACGGAGGCCGCGGTCGAGGCCGCGCTGCGCCGCGTACTGGCGGAGACGACCGCGCTGATCGTGGCGCACCGCCCGTCCACGGTCCTGCTCGCCGACCGCGTGGCCCTGCTCTCCGGCGGCCGTATCACCGCGGTCGGCACCCACCACGAACTGCTGCGCAGCAACGCCGAGTACGCCCATCTGATGTCAGGTGACGAGGAGGTTGGCCGATGACGGCGCCCACGACGACCGCGCCGAACCAGGAGCCGGACCGGGAACCGGGCACGGAACCCGACGGCGGGGAGCCCGGCACGGACCGTCCGGACGCGCGGGAGTCCCACAAGCACCAGGACCCCTTCGACCGCGACACCCTGCCCACTCCCCCGGGCGCCACCGCCGCGCTGCTGCGTTCCCTCCTCGCCCCGCTCAAGGCACGTGTGGTGGTGACGATGGTGCTGCTCCTGCTCCAGCAGGCCGCGATCCAGGCGGGCCCGCTGCTCGTCGCGTACGCCATCGACCGCGCCGTACCGGCTTTCCGCGCGCACGACCACGGCCCGCTGATCGCGGTGGGAGTCGGCTATCTGCTGTGCGCGCTGGCCGCCGGCGGGCTCCAGTACGCCTTCACCCGGGCGTCGGCCCGGGTCAACCAGAACGTGCTGCTCGATCTGCGCGGCCGGATCTTCCGCCATGCGCAGGCGCTCAGCATCGACTTCCACGAGCGCTACACCTCGGGCCGCCTGATCTCCCGCTCCACGACGGACGTCGAGTCGCTGCGCGAACTGCTCAGCGAGGGCCTGCAGGAACTCATCACGGTGATCCTGTCCTTCGTCTACATCTCGGCGATGCTGCTCTGGCTGGATCTGAGCCTGGGCGCGGTGGCGGTGGCGTCCTTCGTGCCGCTCTACCTCCTCGTACGGCAGTACCGGCGCCGCGCGGGCCGTATCTACCGACTCCGCTCGACCGCGATCGCCGCCGTGATCGTGAAGTTCGCGGAAACGATGAACGGGATCCGGCCGGTGCGCGCGTTCCGCCGTGAGGAGGCCAACGACGCGGAGTTCGGGGTGCTCAACAAGCGCCACGAGCGCACCAACGGCGACGCCCTGCTGGAGATGGCCCGCTATGTCGTCGGCTCCCGGCTGGTCGCCAACACGGCCGTCGCGGGGATCGTGCTGTGGGGCGCGTACCGGGTGGCCGGTGGTTCGCTGGCGCTGGGCGTGCTGGCCGCCTCCGTGCTGTATCTGCGCCGCCTGTACGACCCGATAGACCGGCTGGGCATGTTCCTCAACGCGTACCAGTCCGCGGCGGCCTCACTGGAGAAGATCGCGGGCCTGCTGGCCCAGACGCCGTCCGTGCCGGAGCCGGCCGAGCCGAGGCGGCTGCCCGCGCTCGCCTCCGCGCAGCCGGGCCGCGAGGTCGCCTTCGAGGACGTCCGCTTCGCGTACCGCACCGGCGGCGAGGTGCTGCCCGCCTTCTCGCTCACGCTCCCCGCGGGGCAGACGGTGGCCGTCGTCGGCTCGACGGGCGCGGGCAAGTCGACCCTCGCCAAGCTGCTGGCCCGTTTCTACGACCCCACGGACGGCCGCGTCCTGCTCGACGGCGTCGACCTGCGCGAGCTGTCCGTGCCCGAACTGCGGCGCGGGGTGGTGATGGTGACCCAGGAGGCCTTCCTGTTCTCCGGCACGGTCGCCGAGAACATCGCCATCGGCCGCTCCGACGCGAGCCGCGAGGAGATCGAGCGGGCCGCCAAGGCGATCGGCGCCCACGACTTCATCAGCGCGCTGCCCGAGGGCTACGACACGGACGTACGCAAGCGGGGTGGCCGTATCTCCGCCGGGCAGCGCCAACTCGTCGCCTTCGCACGGGCGTTGCTCGCCGACCCGGCCGTCCTCATCCTCGACGAGGCGACCAGTTCCCTCGACATCCCGGGGGAACGGGCGGTGCAGCGCGCCATGTCGACGGTCCTGCGCGGCCGGACGGCGGTGGTCATCGCCCACCGCCTGTCCACGGTGGAGATCGCCGACCGGGTGCTGGTGATGGAGCACGGGCGGGTGGTCGAGGACGGCAGCCCGGCCGAACTCGTCGCGTCCACCGGCAGATTCGCGGACCTGCACCAGGCGTGGCGCGAAAGCCTCGTCTAGCGGACGACGAGTGACTCGTACAGCGGACGGCGAGTGAAAGGCATGAGGGCTGGATGATCGACGCTCACGAGGACCCGGGGACGCCCGACCGCCGGGGCGGGTGGCGGTATCTGTGGTGGCTGGTCACCCGCCAGTCGGGGCGCAGCGCGGCCGGCGCGCTGCTCGCCACGGTGTGGATGACGCTCCTGGCGCTGCCGCCGTATCTGCTGTCCCGTGCGATCGACGACGGCCTGGAGCCGGGCGACGAGGGCGCGCTGTTGGGCTGGACCGCCGCCGTGCTGGGCATCGGGGTGTTCAACGCCTGGCTGGGCATCATGCGGCATCGCACCATGACCAAGGTCCGGATGGACGCCAACTTCCGCACGGTCAAGGTCGTGGTGGGGCAGTCGGCGCGGCTGGGTGCCGCGCTGGGCCGCCAGGTCGGCGCCGGGGAGGTCGTCACGATCGGCGTCGGTGACGTCCAGACGATCAGCCAGTCGCTGACCGTCGTCGGTCCCGGCATCGCCGCGATCGTCACCTACGGCGTGGTGGCCGCGCTGCTGATGTCGGTCTCGCTCCAGCTCTCGGTGGTGATACTCCTCGGGGTGCCGATGATCGCCGGGCTCGTCGGCCCGCTGATGGGTCGGCTCCAGGGTGCGGAGACCGAGTACCGCGAGCGGCAGGGCGTGCTGACCGCGCGGATCGGCGACCTCGCGGGCGGTCTGCGCGTCCTCAACGGCCTGGGTGGCAAGGGGCTGTTCGCGGACACCTTCCGCCGCGACTCGCAGCAGCTGCGGGCGCAGGGGTACCGGGTCGGGGCGGCGACCAGCTGGATCCAGGCACTGGGCACAGGACTGCCGACCCTCTTCCTCGCCGTCGTGACCTGGCTCGCGGCCCGGCTCGCCGCCCAGGGGGAGATCACCATCGGCCAGTTGGTGTCCGTGTACGGCTATGTCGCGGTCCTCGTGATGCCGGTGTACTTCTTCATCGAGAGCGGCTACCAGCTCAGCCGGGCCGTCGTCGCCGCCCGGCGCGTCGTACGGTTCCTGTCCCTGGAGCCCGTCGCCGACCACCCCGACGCCCGGGACGCGCCCGCCTCCCCGGCGGTGCTGCACGATCCGGACTCCGGGGTACGGGTGTTGCCGGGGCGGCTCACCGCGCTGGTCGGAGCACTTCCCGCGGAGTCCGAGGCCGTCGTCGACCGCCTCGGCCGGTACGCGGAGTCGGCGGTCACGTGGGGTGGCGTACGGCTCGACGAGATCGCCGTGGCGCAGGTGCGCGAGCGGATCCTGGTCGCGGACAACGAGGCCGACCTGTTCGCCGGCACCCTGCGCGAGCTGATCTCCGGTCGCCGGGAGCACGACGAGGAGGCGATCGCCCGGGCGGTGCGCGCGGCGGCGGCGGACGACATCGTGCTCGGTCTCCCCGACGGTCTCGACTCGGACGTCGCCGCCCAGGGCCGTAGCCTCTCCGGCGGCCAGCGACAGCGTGTACGCCTGGTGCGGGCGCTGCTCGCCGACCCCGAGGTACTGCTCGCCGTCGAACCCACCTCGGCGCTCGACGCGCACACCGAGGCGGCCGTGGCGGCCCGGCTGCGGGCCGCCCGCTCCGGCCGTACGACCGTCGTCACCAGCACCTCTCCGCTGATGCTGGACCAAGTGGACACCGTGCACTTCCTGGTCGACGGCAAGGTCGCGGCGAGCGGCGGCCATCACGAACTCCTCGGCGCGGAGCCGGGATACCGGGCGCTGGTGGCCCGCGACACGGAAGAGGCGCTGCGATGAGCGCGCACCTGCCGGTCGCCGAGCCCGCCGAGGTGCGCCGGGCGTCACTGCGGCTGATCCGCGCGGACAGGCGGGCCTTCGCCGCCGTGCTCGGCCTCAACGCGCTGGCCGCCGCGGCCGGTCTGGTCGGGCCCTGGCTGCTCGGACGGATCATCGACGACGTACGGGCCGGGGACGGTGTGGACGTGGTGGACCGGCTGGCGTCGGTCATCCTGGTGTGCTCGCTGGCGCAGCTGCTGCTGGCGCGGTGGGCCCGGTACGTGGGGCACCGCTTCGGGGAGCGGACGCTGGCCCGGGTGCGGGAGCAGTTCGTGGAGCGGGCGCTGAGTCTGCCCGCGTCGGTCGTGGAGCGGGCCGGCACCGGTGACCTGACCGCGCGCGGCACCGCCGATGTCACCGTGGTGGGCAACACCCTGCGCGACGCCGGACCCGAACTGCTCATCTCCTGCGCCCAGGCACTGTTCATCCTCGGCGCGGTCTTCGTCATCGCCCCGCTGCTCGGCGTCTGCGGGGTGCTCGGGCTCGTCGGCATCTGGTTCGCCCTGCGCTGGTATCTGCGCCGTGCGCGCACCGCGTATCTCGCCGAGGGCACCGCCACCTCGGACGTCGCCGAGATCCTCGCGGCCACCGCGTCCGGTGCCCGTACGGTGGAGGCGTTCGGGCTTCAGCGCGGCCGGATCACCGCGAGCCGTCGGACGCTGGAGACGTCCCGCCTCAGGCGGATGCGGACCCTGTTCCTGCGCAGCGTGTTCTTCCCGGCCGTGGAGGTGTCGTACGTCGTTCCCGTGGTCGCCGCCCTGCTGGTGGGCGGTGCCCTGCACGCGCGGGGGTCGATGAGCCTGGGGGCGGTGGTCGCCGCGACCCTGTATCTGCGCCAGCTCGCGGAGCCGCTCGACCAGATCCTGATGCAGGTCGAGCAACTCCAGAGCAGCGGTGCCTCGTTCGCCCGCGTCGAGGGGCTGGCCCGGGCCCCACGGGCCGTGCCGTCGGGCTCGCCCACCCCGGCCGACGACCGGATCGACGTGACGGATGTCCGCTACTCCTACGACCGCGGGGGCGAGGTGCTGCGCGGAGTCGACCTGACCGTCCGGCCCGGGGAACGGCTGGCCGTCGTCGGACCCTCCGGCGCCGGGAAGACCACTCTGAGCCGACTGCTCGCGGGCATCGACGCGCCGCGGTCCGGGTCGGTGACGGTGGGGGGCGTACCGATCGCCGACCTCGACCCCGAGCAGCTGCGCCGGCAGGTCGTCCTCGTCACCCAGGAGCACCACGTGTTCCTGGGCACCGTTCGCGACAACCTGCTGATCGCCGAACCCGCCGCCGATGACGCGGCGTTGTGGGCGGCGCTGGCCGCCGTCGGTGCCGACGGCTGGGTCCGGGAGCTGCCGGACGGGCTGGACACCGAGCTCGGCACCGGCGGCCGCCGGACGGACGGGTCGCGGGCCCAGCAGCTCGCCCTGGCCCGGGTGGTGCTGGCCGACCCGCACACTCTCATCCTCGACGAGGCGACCGCGCTGCTCGATCCGACGACCGCGCGCCACACCGAGCGTGCGCTCGCCGCCGTACTGGAGGGGCGCACCGTGATCGCCATCGCGCACCGGCTGCACACCGCGCACGACGCGGACCGGGTCGCCGTGATGGAGGACGGACTCCTCACCGAACTCGGCACGCATGACGAGCTGGCGGCGGCCGAGGGCGCGTACGCGGCACTTTGGCGGACGTGGCACGGGGACTAGGTCGGGGGCTTGAGCGGGGGCCAGGGCGGGGGCCAGGGCGGGGGCCAGGGCGGGGGCCAGGGCGGGGGCCAGGGCGGGGGCCAGGGCGCGGCGCGTCGGGGCTCGTCCGGCCGCTCTGAGTGCGGGGCGGCAGGGCCGCCGCGCCTTGCCGCGCCACAGACCAGACGCACTCCGGCAAACAGTCCGCATGTCGAACATGAACACCCGGACAACGGACGAATTCCGGCCAAGTTCCTGACGCGGTCCTGACAGAAAGCGAAATCTCCTGCCACTCTTCCCACGGCAACTTCACAGCAATCCCACAGCACCATCGCCGTGTCGTGGCCGTAGACCCCATGCAACTGGTTTCGCGTTCCACCCTGTTCTGCCCTGTTCTGCCCTGTTCTGCCCGGACGGGTACCCACCCCGACCGGATCCCCACTGGCCGCGCGAGCCGTGGCCACGCAGAAGGAGTCAGTGTGTTGAGCAGCAGTTCCTCCCACAGACGCACCTCCCACACCACTCAGCGCCGTGTCGCGGCCGTCGCCCTCGTCGGCGTCTCCGCCCTGCTGGCCGCGGCCGTCCAGTCGGGCGCCGCGAGCGCGGCCCCCCAGAAATCCTCCCTCGGCAAGATCAACCGTGGTTCTCTCGCCGTCCAGCTCACGCCTTCGCAGCGCGCGGAGCTGATACGCGACGCGAACGCCGCCAAGGCGGCCACCGCCAAGGACCTCGGCCTCGGGGCCGACGAGAAGCTCGTCGCCCGCGATGTCATCAAGGACGCGGACGGCACGGTCCACACCCGCTACGAACGCACGTACGCGGGACTCCCGGTCCTCGGCGGCGACCTGGTGGTCGACACCACCAAGGCCGGGAAGACCGAGCGGGTCATCAAGGCGACGCGGGCCACCCTCAAGGTCGCCTCGCTCACACCCGCCATCGCCGCCTCGAAGGCGGAGAAGCAGGCCCTCTCCGTCGCCAAGGCCGACGGTTCGAAGAAGACCGACGCCGACCGGGCACCCCGCAAGGTGATCTGGGCGGCGGACGGCAAACCGACCCTCGCGTACGAGACGGTCGTCGGCGGCTTCCAGGACGACGGCACCCCGAACCAGCTGCACGTCATCACCGACGCGGCCACCGGCAAGAAGCTCTACGAGTACCAGGGCATCGAGACCGGTATCGGCAACACCCAGTACAGCGGCCAGGTGACGCTGACGACCACGCAGTCGGGCTCCAACTACACGCTCACCGACGGCGCGCGCGGCGGCCACAAGACGTACAACCTCAACCGCGGTACGTCCGGCACCGGCACCCTGTTCTCGCAGACCAGCGACACCTGGGGCAACGGCACCACGTCGAACGCCGCGACCGCGGGCGCCGACGCGCACTACGGCGCCGCCGAGACCTGGGACTTCTACAAGAACACCTTCGGCCGCAGCGGCATCAAGAACAACGGCGTGGGTGCGTACTCCCGGGTCCACTACGGCAACGCCTACGTCAACGCGTTCTGGGACGACAGCTGCTTCTGCATGACGTACGGCGACGGGGCCGGCAACGCGGACCCGCTGACCGCGCTGGACGTGGCCGGACACGAGATGAGCCACGGCGTCACCTCCAACACCGCGGGTCTCAACTACACCGGTGAGTCCGGCGGTCTGAACGAGGCGACCTCGGACATCTTCGGCACCGGCGTCGAGTTCTACGCCAACAACGCCTCCGACCCCGGCGACTACCTCATCGGCGAGAAGATCGACATCAACGGCGACGGCACCCCGCTGCGCTACATGGACAAGCCCAGCAAGGACGGCGGCTCGGCGGACAACTGGTCCTCCAGCGTGGGCGGTCTCGACGTCCACTACTCGTCCGGCGTCGCCAACCACTTCTTCTACCTGCTGAGCGAGGGCAGCGGCGCCAAGGTCATCAACGGCGTCAGCTACAACTCGCCGACCGCCGACGGCCTTCCGGTCACCGGCATCGGCCGGGACAAGGCCCTGCAGATCTGGTACCGGGCGCTCACCACCAAGTTCACCTCGACCACCAACTACGCGGCGGCCCGCACCGGCACGCTCGCCGCGACGGGTGAGCTGTACGGCACGACGAGCGCCGAGTACACGGCGGTGCAGAACGCCTGGGCGGCCGTGAAGGTCGGCTCGCGTCCGGGCGGTGGCGGCGGCACCGGTACGTCGTTCGAGAACACCAGCGACGTATCGATTCCGGACAACGGACCGGCTGTGACGTCGTCGATCGCGGTCACCGGCCGTACCGGCAACGCCCCGTCGAACCTTCTGGTCGACGTGGACATCGTGCACACCTGGCGCGGCGACCTGGTCGTGGACCTGCTGGCCCCGGACGGCACGGTGTACCCCCTGAAGGCGTTCAGTTCCTCCGACTCGGCGGACAACGTCCAGGAGACCTACACGGTCAACGCGTCCTCCGAAGTCGCCAACGGTACTTGGAAGTTGAGGGTCCAGGACAAGGCCGCGCAGGACACCGGCTACATCAACAGCTGGAAGCTGACGTTCCCGTAGACCGCACCTGAACACACGGCATCGAGAGGGCGCCGCCCCGGGGTTCGACTCCCCGGGACGGTGCCCTCTTTGCCGTGCCATGACCCTGCTTTTGTTGCCCCTTGACCAAGATCGAGATCCGCGTAACGAACAGTGATCTTCACCCAACGGACGCTTTCAGGCCAAGATTGCATCGCCCTCCTGACATGTACGCGCCCTTGATGTCACTCTTCCACCGCACGGCTCACCCGCACCGCAACTTCGCACCTTCCGTACGGCCACCCCACGCCGTCCGGTCGCCCCCACAAGAGGAGATTGCGTGACCCCCCTCTACGCGCGTCACAAGCGCACCACTCTGGCCATCGCGACCGCTGTCGCTGCCGGAGCCCTGCTCACCACCGGTCTGACCACCGGTGCCTCCGCCCAGACCGAGTCGGCCGCCGCCAAGGCGAAGCTCCCCGGCGCCACGGTCCTGCTCTCCGCCACCGCGCGTACGAGCCTGATCCAGAAGGCCGACGCGGCCGCGCCCGAGACCGCCCAGCAGATAGGCCTCGGCGCCAAGGAGAAGCTCGTCGTCAGAGACGTCCTCAAGGACGCGGACGGCACGGTGCACACCCGCTACGAGCGCACGTACAACGGCCTTCCGGTCCTCGGCGGCGACCTGGTCGTCCACGAGTCCAAGGCCGGCAAGACCGAGGGCGTCACCAAGGCCGTGAAGACGGCCATCAAGGTCGCTTCGCTGAAGCCGCAGGTCACCACCGCGAAGGCCGAGAAGCAGGCCCTCACCGCCGCGAAGGCCGCCGGCTCGGAGAAGACCACGGCCGACCGCGCCCCCCGCAAGGTGATCTGGGCCGCCACCGGCAAGCCCACCCTCGCCTACGAGACGGTCATCGGCGGTCTCCAGGACGACGGCACCCCGAACGAGCTGCACGTCATCACCGACGCGGCCACCGGCAAGAAGCTCTACGAGTACCAGGGCATCGAGACGGGCACCGGCAAGACCCTCTACTCGGGCACGGTCAGCCTCAACACCACCCTGTCGGGCTCGACGTACCAGCTGACCGACGGCACCCGCGGCGGCCACAAGACGTACAACAAGTCGCACACCACCAGCTCCTCCGCGGGCACCCTGTTCACCGACGCGGACGACACCTGGGGCACCGGCGCGGCCTCCAGCTCCACCACCGACCAGACCGCGGCCGCCGACGCCGCGTACGGCGCGCAGGAGACGTGGGACTTCTACAAGAACACCTTCGGCCGCAGCGGCATCAAGAACAACGGCGTCGGCGCGTACTCCCGCGTCCACTACGGCAACGCGTACGTCAACGCGTTCTGGGACGACAGCTGCTTCTGCATGACGTACGGCGACGGCTCCGGGAACACCCACCCGCTGACCTCGCTGGACGTGGCCGGCCACGAGATGAGCCACGGCGTCACCGCCAACACGGCCGGTCTCAACTACTCGGGCGAGTCCGGCGGTCTGAACGAGGCGACCTCCGACATCTTCGGCACGGGCGTCGAGTTCTACGCGGGGAACTCCTCCGACGTGGGTGACTACCTCATCGGCGAGAAGATCAACATCAACGGCGACGGCACCCCGCTGCGCTACATGGACAAGCCCAGCAAGGACGGCGGCTCCGCCGACTACTGGTCCTCCAGCGTCGGCAACCTGGACGTCCACTACTCGTCCGGTGTCGCCAACCACTTCTTCTACCTGCTGAGCGAGGGCAGCGGCGCCAAGACCATCAACGGCGTCAGCTACAACTCGCCCACGTACAACGGCACGGCCGTCACCGGCATCGGCCGGGACAAGGCCCTGCAGATCTGGTACAAGGCGCTGACGACGTACTTCACGTCGACGACGAACTACAAGTCGGCCCGCACGGGGACGCTCTCCGCGGCGTCGGCCCTGTACGGCTCGACCAGCACCGAGTACAAGGCGGTGGCCGCGGCCTGGACCGCGGTCAACGTGAGCTAGTGCCCACGGGGTCCTCGAGACCCGCTTAGGCGCCTTGGGCGGTACCCGGAGAGAAGGCAACTCCGGGTACCGCCCTACGCTGTCCCCATGGTCTCCCCGGACAACCCCTTCACATACGAGGACGTGGGCGCGACGCGCGACGGCCGCTGCCCGCCGGGGTTCCACCCCCTGCACCTGCGCACCCGCGTCGGCGAGGGCGAGGCCGCGTTCCGCGCCGCGTCCCAAGCGGTGATGACCTGGGAGATGCACCGCGCGATGGGCGTGGGCATAACCGCCACCGCCGAGAAGGCAGCCCCCGGAGTCGACGTCACCGTCGGACTCGGCCCCCTCAAGGCCCCCTGCCGTGTGGTCTGGACGGTCGAGGAGTACCGCCGGGCCGGCTGGGCCTACGGCACCCTGCCCGGCCACCCCGAGCGCGGCGAGGAGGCCTTCGTGGTCGACCGCACGGGCGACGGCACGGTCTGGCTGACCGTGACCGCCTTCAGCCGTGCGGCCAAGTGGTACACCCGTGCGGGCGGACCGGCGACCCGGGGGCTCCAGCACGCCTACGCGCGGCGCTGTGGGGCGGTACTGCGCCGACTGTGCGCGGGGTTCGAGCCGTAGGTCGGCTGCCTGCCGTTCCGCTTGCGGCTCGCTCAGCGCATCAAGACCCCGGCCTCCTCCTCCGCCTCTTCCGAAGGCATCGTCACCAGGCCCAGCTCGGCGCCGGACGCGAGCAGCCGGTGCGTGGGGAGAATGCGGACCGTGTAGCCGAACGGGCCGGTGCGGTCGAGGGAGAGCGGTCCCTCGTACACCCAGCGCCCTTCCAGGTCCGGACCGCCCGCAGGTTTCAGCGGGACGCAGCTCGCGTCCGCGATGCGGTCCTGCGAGTCGACGCGGCCCGAGACCGCCTGGACCTCGACGTCGTCCGGGGCGAGGTCGGCCAGCGCCACCCGCACGCGCAGGGAAAGGGTGGTGCCCAGTTCGGCGGTCGTGGTGGCGGCGGAAGCCTCGAGATGGTCCACCGTGACCCGGGGCCAGGCCGCCCGGACGCGGGACTTCCAGGCGGCCAGTTCGCGGGCCGCCTCCGGGGCCAGGGCGCGGTGGGCTCGGGCCGCGGGGGCGTACAGGCGCTCCACGTACTCGCGCACCATCCGGCCCGCCAGCACCTTCGGGCCGAGATGGGTCAGAGTCTGGCGCACCATCTCGATCCACCGGTCGGGCAGACCGTGCTGACCCCGCTCGTAGAAGCGGGGCGCCACGCGCTGTTCCAGCAGCTCGTAGAGGGCCGCCGCCTCCAACTCGTCGCGGCGGTCGTCGTCCTCCCCCACTGCTGAACGCGTGGGGGGACCCCCGTCCGTACCGTCCGCCGTCGGAATCGCCCAGCCGAAGTCCGGCTGGAACCACTCGTCCCACCAGCCGTCCAGGACGGAGAGGTTCAGACAGCCGTTGAGCGCCGCCTTCATCCCGGACGTGCCGCAGGCCTCCAGCGGGCGGAGCGGGTTGTTCAGCCAGATGTCGCAGCCCGGGTACAGCTTCTGCGCCATCGCCATCCCGTAGTCCGGGAGGAAGACGATCCGGTGGCGTACGCGCGGGTCGTCGGCGAACCGGACAAGTTCCTGCACGAGTCGCTTGCCGCCGTCGTCGGCGGGGTGCGCCTTGCCCGCGACCACGATCTGGATCGGGCGCTCGGCGTGCAGGAGGAGGTCCATCAGACGGTCGCGGTCGCGCAGCATCAGGGTCAGACGCTTGTAGGAAGGGACGCGGCGCGCGAAGCCGATCGTGAGCACGTCCGGGTCCAGCACTCCGTCGATCCAGCCGAGTTCGGCCGTTCCGGCGCCGCGCTGGCGCCAGGAGGCGTACAGGCGTTCCCGTACCTCGAGGACCAGCTGCTCGCGCAGTACCCGGCGCAGGTCCCAGATCTCCTGGTCGGCGATGTCCGCCACCGCGTCCCAGCGGTCCGAGCCGCCGACCGTCATCGCGTCCTCGGTGCGCTGGGCACCGATCTGGCGGGCGCCGAGACGGAAGACCTCCGGTGCCACCCAGGTCGGTGCGTGCACGCCGTTGGTGACCGAGGTGATCGGGACCTCGTCCGGGTCGAAACCCGGCCACAGCCCGGAGAACATCTCGCGGCTGACGTGACCGTGGAGCAGCGACACCCCGTTGGCCCGCTGGCCGAGCCTGAGCCCCATCACGGCCATGTTGAAGAGGTTCGGCTCACCGCCCGGGTAGGTCTCCATGCCGAGGCCGAGGATCCGCTCGACGTCGATACGGGGGAGTTCGGCGTCCGGGCCGAAGTGGTGGGCGACCAGTTCGCGGTCGAAGCGGTCGATGCCTGCGGGGACGGGGGTGTGGGTGGTGAAGACGGTACCGGCGCGGACGGATTCGAGGGCGGCGTCGAAGTCCAGCCCGTCGTGCCCGTCTGCGAGTTCGGCGATGCGTTCCAGGCCGAGGAAGCCCGCGTGGCCCTCGTTGGTGTGGAACACCTCGGGCTGGGCGTGGCCGGTCAGTCGGCAGTACGTCCTTACGGCGCGCACCCCGCCGATGCCGAGCAGCATCTCCTGCAGCAGTCGGTGCTCGCTGCCGCCGCCGTACAGCCGGTCGGTCACGCCGCGTTCGCCGAGGTCGTTCTCCTCGACGTCGGAGTCGAGCATGAGGAGGGGGACGCGGCCGACCTGCGCCAGCCAGATGCGGGCGCGCAGGGCGCGGCCGCCGGGGAGGGCGAGGGTGACCTGGGCCGGGGTGCCGTCGGATTCACGCAGGGGCACGAGCGGGAGTTCGTTGGGGTCGAGGACGGGATAGTGCTCCTGCTGCCAGCCGTCTCGGGAGAGGGACTGGCGGAAGTAGCCGTGCCGGTAGAGGAGTCCTACGCCGATGAGGGGTACGCCGAGGTCGCTGGCGGCCTTGAGGTGGTCGCCGGCGAGGATGCCGAGGCCGCCGGAGTACTGGGGCAGGGCCGCGGTGATGCCGAACTCGGGTGAGAAGTAGGCGATGGCGGCGGGGAGGTCGGGAATCTGGGTCTGGGTCTGATACCAGCGTTCGCCGGTCACGTAGTCGCGCAGGTCGTCGGCGACCGCGGCGAGGCGGCGCAGGAAGCGGCGGTCCTCGGCGAGTTCCGCGAGGCGGCGGGGAGGGACGCTGCCGAGCAGGCGTACGGGGTCGCCGTCGGAGGCGGTCCAGCGTTCGGGGTCGACGGACTGGAAGAGGTCGCGGGTCTCGGCGTGCCAGGACCAGCGCAGGTTGCGGGCGAGGTCACTGAGCGGGTGAAGGGCGTCGGGCAGTACGGGGCGAACGGTGAATCTGCGGATTGCCTTCACGAGTTCCACCTTCACAAAAGACGTATGCGGCGGGAAGTACGTCACCCACGACGGTAGCGGCGAGGGTGTTTCCACGACACGGCGCATCGATGAACTCCGGCGTCGTGGTGGCGGACGTGTGGGTGGGTCGGGGGCGTGGGGGTGTGTCGAGCCCGTCGCCGCCGGATCAGACGTGGACCGGGCAAGCGAGCCGCAGCTCGATCCGAACGTAAGCGACGGGCTTACGACACACCCCCACGCCCCCTTCCGCAGTACGCCGACTGCGGCACACGCGGGGCGGGGCGCAGCCCCCGCCTCAGGGGCGCGGGGAACTGCGCGACCAGCCCCCACCGGCCGTCAGTCGAACAAATCGCCCAGTCGGCGGGCGCGGGGCACAGCCCCCGCTTCAGGGGCGCGAGGAACTGCGCGACCAGCCCCCACCGGTCCGCAGCCGACGAACTCACCCCCACGGTCCCACCGGCGGAGCCCTCGGCTGGTAATCGACGCAACCATTCCGCGCAACCCCCGGAGGGTATGGCCGATTCCGCCCGCATGGGCGGCCTTGTGGTGCTTCACACCACACGAGAGGCTGCCAAGTGGCGTACGGGCGACCCCGGTCGCACACCGGTCGGTCCCGGTCGGCGTACGCCGACTTGAGGAGGGGAACTCACGTCATGGCACAGACGAGACAGCGGCGTCTGCGCTGGGCAGGATGCCTCACCGCGGTCACGACGGCCGCGGTGCTTTCGGCCATCACCCTGCCCGCGCACGCCGCCCCGGAGGGGCGGATACTCGGCGCCGGCGAACCCGGTTCCGTCAGCGGTAGTTACATCGTGACGCTCAAGGGGGGTACGAAGGCTCCGTCGTCGGTGGGTAAGGGCATCGCCGAGAAGTACGGGGCGCGAATCAGCCACACGTACGGCACGGCGCTCAACGGATACGCGGTCCAGGTCAGCGAAAGGCAGGCGCGGCGGCTCGCGGGGGACTCCCGGGTGGCCTCCGTCGTCCAGGACACCCGAGTGGCACTCGACCACTTCGAGAAGAACCCGCCGTCCTGGGGGCTGGACCGGATCGACCAGCCCGCGCTGCCGCTCGACAAGGGCTACACGTGGCCGGAGTCGGCGGGCGCGGGCGTGACGGCGTACGTCATCGACACGGGGATCCGGATCACGCACAAGGACTTCGGGGGGCGGGCCAGTTACGGCTGGGACTTCGTGGGCAACGACAAGACGGCGGGGGACGGGAACGGGCACGGGACCCATGTCGCCGGGACCATCGCTGGAACCACCTATGGTGTGGCGAAGAAGGCCAAGGTCGTGTCCGTGCGGGTGCTCGACAACGCCGGGTCCGGCACCACCGCGCAGGTCATCGCCGGTATCGACTGGGTGACCCGGCACGCGCACAAACCGGCGGTCGCCAATCTGAGCCTGGGCGGCCACGCGAACGCCCAGCTGGACGCCGCCGTACGCAACTCCATCGCTTCGGGAGTGACGTACTCGGTCGCGGCGGGCAACGACGCACTGCCCGCCGGGCTGTACTCCCCCGCCCGGGTCAAGGAGGCGCTGACGGTCGGAGCGAGTGACAGGACCGACGCCCGGGCGAGCTTCTCCAACTTCGGCACGGCGCTGGACCTGTTCGCGCCGGGCGTGGCGATCACGTCGGCGTCGTACGCGAGCGACACCGGGAAGGCGACCTTCTCCGGTACGTCGATGGCGAGCCCGCATGTCGCGGGCGCGGCGGCGCTCTATCTCGCCGGCCACCCGAAGGCGACCCCGGCCCAAGTGGGCAAAGCGTTGGTTCAGCGGGCGGTGTACGGGAAGGTCGGCGGTGCGGGGCTCGGTTCGCCGAACAGGCTTCTGCAGGTCGGCTCTTCGTAAAGAACCGCCGGAACAGGTACCGGCCTCGCCCGTCGGACGAGGCCGGTCTTGTGTGTAGACATACGCGTAAGTAGTTAGCAACCTGCCGGATTGCTCACCCGAATAGGGTGGGAAGGCTCCCCCGGTACGCCCCGCAGGCCCCACCTCCCCACACCGTCATCCGCCCACCCACGTTGACGCGGACAGGAGCGGTCATGCCCGCCACGCACCACACGTCGCCACCCCCGACGACCACCTCCGACACACCCCCCATACGCAAGGTCGACGCCGTCCCCCGCGCCCCGGAGCAACCCTCCGACCAGGCAGGTGAAGGCGGCGGGAGCGTCGGACGCATTCCCGTCGTCGACGTTCGGCCCCTCGTCCTGCAAGGCCGCCGCCCGGCCAAGGCGGTCGTCGGCGAGGCCTTCGAAGTCTCGGCCACCGTCTTCCGCGAAGGCCACGACGCCGTCGCCGCGAACGTCGTCCTGCGCGATCCGGAGGGCCGCACCGGCCCCTGGACCCCGATGCGCGAACTCGCCCCCGGCACCGACCGCTGGGGCGCCACCGTCTGTGCCGGGACGACCGGCCACTGGACGTACACCGTGGAGGCCTGGAGCGATCCGGTCTCCACCTGGCGCCATCACGCGGGGATCAAGATCCCGGCGGGCATCGACACGGAACTGGTCCTGGAGGAGGGCGCCCGGCTGTACGAGCGCGCTGCCGCCGGAGTGCCGAAGAGCAAGGGCAGAAGGGATGTCGTCCTCACCGCGGCGGACGCGCTGCGGGACACCGGCCGTTCCTCGGCGGCCCGGCTCGCCGCCGCCCGTACCCCTGAAGTGGACAGGGTCCTCACTCGTCATCCGCTGCGTGAGCTGGTCAGCGGTTCGGAGCCGTTGCCCCTGCTGGTGGAGCGCGAGCGGGCGCTGTACGGCTCCTGGTACGAGTTCTTTCCGCGTTCGGAGAGCGGACATCTCGATCCGCCGGTGCACGGCACCTTCCGCACCGCCGCCGAGCGGCTGCCCGCCATCGCGCGGATGGGCTTCGACGTGGTGTATCTGCCGCCGATTCATCCGATTGGGACCACTTATCGCAAGGGGCCCAACAACACACTCTCGGCCGGGGCCTACGACGTCGGTGTGCCGTGGGCGATCGGATCTCCGGAGGGCGGGCACGACGCCGTTCATCCGGACCTCGGCACGATCGACGACTTCGACGCCTTCGTGAGGCGGGCGGAGCGGGAGGGGCTGGAGATCGCGCTCGACTTCGCGCTGCAGTGCTCGCCGGATCATCCGTGGGTGCAGAAGCATCCCGAGTGGTTCCATCACCGGGCGGACGGGTCGATCGCGTACGCGGAGAATCCGCCGAAGAAGTACCAGGACATCTATCCGATCGCCTTCGACCGGGACATGCCGGGGCTGGTCCAGGAGACGCTGCGGGTGCTGCGGCACTGGATGAGCCACGGCGTGCGGATCTTCCGCGTCGACAACCCGCACACCAAGCCCGTCGTCTTCTGGGAGCGGGTGATCGCGGACATCAACCGCACCGACCCGGACGTGATCTTCCTGGCCGAGGCGTTCACCCGGCCCGCGATGATGCGCACGCTGGGGGCGATCGGCTTCCAGCAGTCGTACACGTATTTCACCTGGCGCAACACGAAGGAGGAGCTCACCGACTACCTCAGTGAGCTGTCGGGGGAGGCGGCCGCCTACATGCGGCCCAATTTCTTCGTGAACACCCCGGACATCCTGCACGAGTTCCTTCAGCACGGCGGGCGGCCGGCCTTCGAACTGCGCGCGGTGCTCGCCGCGACGCTGTCTCCGACCTGGGGCGTCTACAGCGGATTCGAGCTCTGTGAGAACACCCCGCTGCGTGCGGGCGGCGAAGAGTACCTGAACTCCGAGAAGTACCAACTGCGTCCGCGGGATTGGGAGTCGGCGGAGCGGGAGGGTCGTAGCATCGCGCCGTTGCTGGGTGCGCTCAACACCATCAGGCGGCGCAGCCCGGCGTTGCGCCAGTTGCGCGGCCTCCACTTCCACCACACGGACAAGGACACGGTGATCGCCTACTCGAAGTCGGTCACGGACGGGAGCGGATCGAACACGGTTGTGGTGGTGGTCAACCTCGACCCCCACCACACCCAGGAGGCGACGGTCTCGTTGGACATGCCGCAACTCGGCCTGGACTGGCACGAGTCCGTGCCGGTGCGCGACGAGCTCACCGGCGAGACCTACAACTGGGGCAGGGCCAACTATGTGCGTCTTGAGCCAGGGCATAGCCCCGCGCACATCCTCACCGTCCTGCGACCGTCCTCACCGCAGATCGGAGGGTCACCCACCACATGATCGTCAACGAGCCCGTCCCGGACACTTTCGAGGACACCCCGGCCAGGGACCGCGACCCCGACTGGTTCAA